>DCQY01000059.1 GCA_002323995.1 Akkermansiaceae bacterium UBA1506
GGCGGCTGGGTCGGCAATCTTGAGGGCAAGCCAGCTCAAACCAGCTTTGCCGCCTCAAAGCCTGCGGTTTCAGAAATCCAAGAGGTCTACAAACGCCTTGCCGAAGATACGGAAGCGTTTACCAAGAAATCGTGGGAGTCGGTCACAGAAGCAGGAGGCAGAGTCACTCCGTTGACCAAGACCAGTCCCCTCCTATCAGTCGATTTTAGGCTCACAACGGAGAACGCAAGCGACAAAGCAATCGCATCCATCGGGGTAGTAGCATCAAATGTTGTTCACCTCGACCTTTCCAAAACATCGGTGACCGATGATGCCCTTTCCATGCTTAGCGAGTCGCCCAAGTTGGTCCGTCTCAATTTAAGCCAGACAGGTATCACTGATGCCGGCCTCAAGCATCTCGCGGGACTTGTCGAACTCCGCTATCTAAATCTCTATGGATCGGAAGTCAGCGACGCTGGTTTAAAGAGCCTGGAAGGAATTTCCAGCCTCGAAACGATCTACCTGTGGCAATCTAAGGCCACCGAATCGGGAGTAGCTAAACTCCGCAGTTCCCTACCTCATGCCAAGATTAACTTCAAATAAATTAGGCTTAGTAGCCTTCCTTACGCTGCTGACGCTCGTCACAACATTACGGGCACAGTCCCCCGTGGATGATGCTTTGCTGAAGCGATCCCTACTCGAAGGGCTCACCGATATTTATGATTCCGGAAACTTCCCTGCCCCCGCTGCGATTCGCCGCCAACTGAACCGCAAGAATAAATATGATGGTTCTTTCACCATAGCCTCACCAAAAGTCAAAATTGAAAGCGCCAAACGATATGAAAACGCTCGCAAAGCCACCCTGGTAATGGGCCATCTCTACCTTTGCGACAAATGCGATAATTGGCATACCACAACGGCCGGAGGGGTTATAATTTCTGAGGATGGACTAGCCCTGACAAATCATCACGTTTTAGCCTTTGAGCGTGCTTCCATTTACGGAGCGATGACTTCGGACGGGAAAGTCTATGCCATAGAGGAAGTGCTGGCAGCTTCCAAAAGGGATGATGTCGCGCTAGTTCGAATAAGAACAGACGAAAAGCTTCCCTTCGTTTCAATGGCCAGTTCAGCGCCTATCGGCACCCCAGTATTCGCCGTGTCACACCCGGATTCCCATTTCTACACGCTCACGAAAGGTTATGTTTCGCGCTACTCGGTATCACCCAGTCTCAAGATTCCTCGGCTCGAAGTCACAGCCGACTTTGCGAGAGGCTCAAGTGGATCCGGAATCTTTAATGAAAGAGGCAGTTTGGTAGGGCTGATCGCTTCCACGAAGTCCATCTACTACGACCAGGAGAACAATATCCAAACCAATCTCCAGATGGTCATCAAGTCCTGCGTTCCGCTTTCTGGAATCAACGCTCTGTGTTCCAAATTTCCGAGTGACTACAAATCAAAAGACTAGGGTCTCAGCAGAGTCTCAGCCCACTCGACCACCGTTGACGGATCATGAAGCGAATGTGGGTGGTGCCCTGCGCCTGCTTTGACAACCGCTGTGAGGTTTCCTCCGTTCTCTAGAAAAAAGGATTCAAGCTTTCCTGTATTTTCAACGTACGGCACGACTTTGTCGTCACCTCCAGCGACGATCATGACGGGGATTTTTCTATCAATCAAGATCTGCAATTGATCGAGCGGACCTTCCCATGAATCGGAGTTACCCTCGCTAAGACCCCAGGCTTTTAAGCAGCGTTGCCAGTTTTGGTCAGACCTCCCTCGAGGCCATGAATAGATATCCATCACAGCAGCATCCAGATAGATTCCTAAGACCTTTTCTGGGTTGTTGATCGACCATAGTGCAGCAGGTAGTCCACCTCGGCTGAACCCTTCCATGACAGGCTTTTCAGCAAGGCTGAAACGTTCTCGAACCATTGGGTAGAACGCATCGAATGCCTCCATCGCCTTGGGGCCACCGAACTCATTCGACACATCGATAAAGGCCACATGCCAGCCACGCTTCAAAAGACCAAGGTCAACTGATGGAAAGGCTCCCCAAAACCGACAACGCCAAATCCATGGCCGACCCGGCGCGGCCTCATCTGGTAATGCCACCCGGCATTTTCGGCCATTCACCTCAAACACGAAAGTCTTGAAGTCACCAAGCGTCTTGGTTGCTTCCGCCTTGCCTTCAAAATCCTGGGTTACCTTGCGAACTTTGTGAGTTTCCGAATCTCCAATATAAAGGTCTCCGTTGACAGGATCGACACCGACCCCATGAAGACGGGCCATAGCGCATCCCAAAGGATCCAACGTGTCAGGTCCATCCCCCTTTTTACCCGTACCAGCGATCAAACTAACAATCGGTGGTGTTTGTCTCAAATCGATGGCTCTAACTGTATGGGATTCCGTGTCAGCAAGATAAATACGGGAAAAATCAGGCGAGCAATCAATCCCTTTCGGACCTGATAATTCTGACTCAAGCGCCGGGCGGGCTTGCGCGTGAAACCCCTTTACACCAGAACCTGCCAGATGGTAGAGCTTGCCAACATCCTGATCGATACGAAAAACTTGGTTTCCCTCGCGCAGAGCGAGATAAAAAGTGTTTCCTGCTCCTCGACACAACGCCCGAGGTCCCTTCAAAGGTGTATCGCTACTGATATTGGCTATAGCCGGTGTCTCTTTCTTACTACCGTCGCCACACCATGTGTCAATCACGCCTCTACCCAGATCTAACTTCCGGATTCGTTGATTCCTGATGTCACAAATTAAAAGAAAGGAACCGTCCCGGCTGATAACAATCGAGTGTGGCTGATTGAGGGTGGCTTCAACACCCGCTCCTCTGTCGCCTGAGAACCCTTGCTCTCCATTACCGGCTACCGTTTCAATGGTATTAGCACGAGCGTCTAACTTGCGAACCGTATGACTGAGGCGCTCCACCCAGTAGAGATCACCGGAAGGATGATAACGAATTTCGTATGGTTCATTCAATTGGGCTTCGAGAGGATCTCCCCCGTCGCCCGAATAGCCAGCTTTACCAGTGCCCACAAGTGTTCGGATCTTCCCATCCTTGCGCGAGATGCTACGAATAACGTGATTATTCGTATCGCAAAACACAATGTCTCCATCCGGGGCGACAACTACGCCAAACGGATTATCCAATCTCGCCGCCAGAGCCGGGCCTCCATCTCCCGAATAACCCGCCACACCCCCACCTGCCACCGTACTGATGGCCGGCTTATGGCTCTGGCCGGTGGCTTCCGCAGCAAAAAAGAGAGAGATGATTGAAAAGATAAATTTCATGCCGCCAGAGCATCAACCCTCGCCTTTCCGCGCCAAACAAAATCAGCACTTAATCGTCCACCGTCCGAAAGAAGAGAAACAAGCTCCTCACCAACTCCTCGTTGCTCCGCGGACTAATCCAACCATCACGCCTTGGATCAGTAACTCTTGAGCCGGAATGAGATCGGGAAAGTTGGGGTTTTCGGCTTTTAGGTATGGCTTACGTCCACTCGTGACAAAGCGCTTCAGAGTAGTTTCACCATCGATCAGCGCGGCCACAACATCTTGGTCTCGAGGCTCACGGTATTCAAGCACGACATGATCCCCGTCCATGATGTGGGCATTAATCATCGATTCGCCCCGCACCTTTAAAGCGTAGGCCTTCGATCGCTCATTCAATCCCATTGACCGCACGTCCACGGACAGAGTGCCATCCGCCTCTGGGTTAGTATCGTCTCCGAAACCAGCAGGAATCGCCCCGTAGATGGGAACATCGGCAATCGGTTCCCGTTCAGCCGCATCCGCGAACATCACAGCGCGCGCCTTTCTCTCTTCTTTCACGATCGCGCCTTTCTTCTCCAAGGCACGCAAATGACTTACCGCAGCTGTTTGGCTGGCGAAGCCAAAATGATTTTGAATTTCCCTAGTTGACGGCATGATACCGGTCCTACGGTGTTCAGCTTGGAGGTAGTCGAGGATTTCTTGCTGGCGGGCCGTTAGCTTCATATTTGAACAGTGTTCCTAAGAACATTAGTTAAAATTCAGCGTGCGCAAGTAGAAAAGGTATTTTAATTATTAGCTTACTCCTGTTGCGCCCTCTCATGGACCGCCGGCTCATCATCATTATTTTTGCCCTCGTTGTGGCAGCCCATACCCTGTTCCTGGTTTTTCGTTCCGGAGAAGACGGGGACAAAGAGACATCGACCAACTCGATGATCGGAAACACTGTCAAGACGGCGCCAGCGACGAAAGAGGCCGAGAAAACTGCTGAGGCGGGCGAAGCACCTTACGCATTGCTTTCGGGACAATCTCCGCGAAATGAGACGACGGATCGCCACCCATTACCCGAATCTGATGCGCCAAAAGAAAGGATCGCTGTTGATCCTGAGGCTTTCCCTGCGGACGAAATTCCCGAAGGAAGCATTAAAATTGGCCTGCATAGCGGACCGACCAAGTTACCGCCGGAAGTTGCTGAAATAGCGAAACGGGGTGCCTTTGCTGCGTCTGAACAGCGTTGGCAAGAAGCCCGCAGCGCTTACCTTGATCTCGTTGAGGCTACCCCCGACAACGCTCTCGCCTTTGCCAATCTTGGCGTCGCTGAATTTCAACTCGGAAACCTTGTCGCAGCCTCAGGCAACCTCAAGCGTTCTCTTGAATTGAATTCGTCAATCGCGAGCAACTGGCAGACACTTGGGCTGATTCAATACGAGCAAAAAGATCTTAGCTTGGCCATTTCCAGTCTCACTCGCGCTATCCACGAAGCCCCGCGAGAGGCCCAGGCCCGAGTTTACTTGGCGGCAGTAATCCGTGATTACGGATGGACAGAGGCCGCTCTTTTAGAATTGAAGCGCGCTATCGATATTGATCCTAAGCTGGCAGATGCGCACTACAATCTGGCAGTTACCTATCTCGAGACTTCTCCACCTCTTACCGAACTGGCCCGGCGCCACTACTACACGGCAACCGATCTCGGTGCCGCACCATCCCCCGAACTTGAAAAGGCGCTTCGGGCGACCGAATGAGCATGTGTGCAATTTAAACAAGATCGGTTAGTATTATCGCGTCTCATGAGACTCACCTCAGCCTCGCCTCTCACTCCGCTTGCCCAAGCCTTTATCGTTTCGACAGCTATTTTTCTGGCCGGCTGCAGAACCAACGACTTTGGCTTAGTCCCAGTCGACACGCGCGCCGATGCTACCTATGACGCTGCTTCAGTCCACTCTCAGAATCAGTCGAGAACAGTCACAGCGCTTGCCCCAACTCCGTTTTCGTTCACGAACGGCACAACGAAAAATTCTAATACCCCACCGATCACTGCTTCGTGTGCTATTCTTGTGGATCAAAACGGTCGAGTCCTCTACGAAAAGAATGCGGACACTCGCGTTCCGGTTGCCAGCACTCAGAAACTACTCCTTGGGATCATAATCGCCCAGGCCGGAAATTTGCAGAAACCCATTACCATAGCTCAGGAAGACACCTGGGCAGAGCCTACAAAGATGGGAATCAAAACTGGCCAAGTTTACACCCGTGAGGAACTTCTCCACACTGTCCTGATTAGAAGCAGTAATGATATTGCCCGGGCCCTTGCCCGTGACCACTCTGGCAGTGTCTCCAACTTTGCCGTCGCTATGAACGCTAAAGCTCGCCAATTGGGAATGTATGATTCTTACTTCACCAACGCCAGTGGGCTTCCAAATCCTCCCGGTCAGTATTCAACTGCCCGCGACCTCACTAAACTAGGAGCTGCTGCTCTTAGCGACGCTTTCGTTCGCAATTCCATCAAGAGTAAATCCACCCTGTTCCGTTTTGCTAATGGGACAACCAAAACCGTCTACAACACTAACCTAGTTTTGCGGAGTTTCCCGTATTGCAATGGCGCCAAGACCGGCTACACCAAGGCGGCCGGACGCTGTCTTGTCTCGTCAGCAACCAACGGTCGCAAAACTGTAATTGCTGTCATCCTCGGCAGCAAAACGCCAAACGTTTGGTCTGAATCTGAGGCTCTTTTGCGCTACGGTCTTGGGCTTCCTCAACGCTCTTGATTAGCCGTCCCTCCGATGAAACGGCTAGCCATTCAACTTAATGGCTCTCAACGAATTTTCGAATGGTCTCGTTCAGCCAATGGTTGCCATATTTTGCTACTCCGAACGCTTGAGGGAAAAGAGGTTAGATCTGAGTTCACAATTTTCTGATAATGCGGCCCTTGCAATTGCATCGGCCTAAACAAACGGTAAAAGAGGTAGCGATTCTGTCCACGCCGCCCTTTTCATCCACCACCATGATACCTCGTCTTCTTCCTCTCGCACTTTCCTTTATCGCCTCAGCACTAACGACCTCACCAGTGTCGAGCCGGGCTGAGGATCCCCGCGAATTCATCGAGCTTGGCAAAGGGGTCGAACATGCCAAGGAAGGTAAACGCCTAGTTTTGTTTCTTCTTGTCCAAACTTTCGCGGATGAAACCGATGCGATCCTCAAAGCAATTAACGAAGAACTGGCCGGCAAAGGACACGAATTTGTAATTGTCCGCTGCCAAAACGAAAGCGCTGAACACCGCAAGCTTTTTAAGGAACGCTTCAAGCAGGATCCCGACAAGATGCCTCTCGGCGTGGTGACTAAGTCGAGTGGAGAGATCGTTACGGGGACCAATGGTAAATCTCCAGAAGCCTACCGCATTATGATTCTTGCGAGCCGAATCCAAGCGGGCTACGAGACTGATCCGAGTAAGATCGCCGCACTCAACGATGCGATCATGACCGACGAAGAGGCTGCCAGTACGGTGTTCGGAATAAAACGCAGCGACATTGAAGTCACCAAGCAACTCATCACGAAGTATCGCGACTGGAGGTTTAAAGATGGCCGTATCTTGAAAGCAGCACTTCTCGAAGCAAATGGCCCCAAAGGGACATTCATTATGGTGGACGGCAAAGAGGTTGAAGTCGACTTCAACAGCCTTTCTGATGCGGATAAGGGATATCTTACCATTATCCTCGGCGGCAACGAAGCTCCCTAATTTCAATCAGCACACCATAGGAGACTTCGAAAATCAGCTTAAAGCTCTAACTAAAACCCTCTCATGTTACTTGCTTCGAGCAACGCTTCCTGCACGGCAAGGTCATGGGAGCTTGGGTAAGGATTATTAATCTCTCCCCGAACAATGGCAGCTAACTGCGCCGCATCCCCGACATATCTCCGATAGGGAGGCTCGAAAGGAATTTCGGTGGTGCCTTTTCGAAATACTTCGCCGCCGTCACTAAACTGACGATCACGGGAAAGGCTTAACTTCATCTTAGGCCGATCGAGAGGTTGAATATGACACGTTCCCTCAGTCCCACAAACCGTGAAATGACGACGACCAAAGCCCTCCACTTCCAAACCGGTAGAACGCACCGTTGCAGTTGCCTTGGGGTATTCTAATACAGCCAGCATGTTATCGATAAGTGTGTCCTCCTCCCTCTCGACTGTCCGCCTTGGGAAAGCACGCACACTGTTTGGCGCCCCTAACACATCGATGGTCAGATCGATGAGGTGACCTCCCAACTCGAACATGGTTCCTCCCGAAAATTCGTCGAGAACTTGGCGGGAGGTATCCGAAATTACTTTGGACATGACGGCATGAGTCTCGAAGACTTCACCCAACCACCCGGCATCAAGTATCCGATGAAGCAGCAGTATTGCTGGGTTGTGCCGATACATGTAACCCATCTGAACCACAAGCCCACTGGCATCGGCTTTTTTCATGAGCTTCTCGTAGGGCTCTAACTGGCTTCCCGCTGGCTTATCGAGGTGCACATGTTTACCTGCCGAAATGGCAACGGATGCATATTTCAATAATTTGCTAATTTCGGTTTCTATTCCCACAACAGACAAACCGGGTGTGTTCAAGCCTTCTTCTAGCGTCAAGAAAGGGAACTGCTTGTAGGTATCATTCTTCTTTGCCTTCGCCAAAAGTTTTGGGTTCTCTTCCACGATCCCGATCACATCCCAGTCTGGACTCTCTTGGTAAACTTGAATTTTGTTGGCATGAGCATGCCCACTTCCAATCTGCAGATACTTCAGGGGTGCTTTTCCAGCCTGAGCCCGCAAGGCCACCATTGGACTAATAATAGCAGTTCCCATAAGATTTCGTCTTGTGAACATGCCAAAAGTCTATCAGACGAATTTTATTCTTACGATCTCACAATCACGTAATGGATTCTCGCCCACTCCCCAAGAAAAATCTCCACAACGATATCACGGAAAAAGCAGTTTTGAGAATCAGGCCGCCATCACACCCCGGCTACCTCCGC
>DCQY01000001.1:0-259 GCA_002323995.1 Akkermansiaceae bacterium UBA1506
CCTACTTGAAACGATTCCAGGCGTACGGAAAATCTTCATTCAACCCGTTAAAAATTACTCGAGGTCTAGGTTACCTAAAAATGAGCCCCAACCTACCTTGCCCTTTCCCGAAAAGCCGTCCCTGCGCAAATTCCCCTGGTATATCGAGAAATTGAAAGCTGATCAGGTCTGGAAGGAATTCGGTCTGGCCGGACAAGGAACTCTGAACGTCATTCACGACAGAAACTTCATTTTCTCCGATCACCTCCGGCGCAATGTC
>DCQY01000001.1:587-8989 GCA_002323995.1 Akkermansiaceae bacterium UBA1506
GCGCAATGTCTATCGCAATCCCGGAGAGATTCCCGAAAACGGAGTGGACGACGACGGCAACGGCTACATCGATGATGTCCATGGCTACAACTTCGACCACCAGTCGGCTGACCTCTACACCCGCCCCTTTGACGGTAACCCAAGGAACCGCTCCATTCTGCACGGCACCAGTTGTGCCACCATTGCCAGTGGCTCACAATCCCTGTCCGGCGGCCCCCAATTTGGAGTCGCTCCCCTCAGTCGTTGGGCTGGAGTGATTAATCTTGGGGGAATCGAACGTTCAGTTGAGTGGGCTATTGAACAAGGCGCTGATACCTACAGCATGAGCTTCTCGCGAGGCTACCATGGGGACTACCAATCGCACTGGCGCAAGGTGATGGAGCACGGTTCCTTCTGCGGTGTTTACTTCGTTTCAGGTGCTGGTAACCGGCGTCGCGAAGCGGAAGAACCTTTCCGTATGGATATTCCGCAAAGTATTCCCAAAGCCGTCTTTGCCGCTGCTGGGATTCAGCGGGACCTTAGCAAGACCAGTTTCTCCTGCGTCGGTCCGGTCAAATGGGACACCGAACACTATCAAGATGGCGTGGTTCAAAAGCCGGAAGTCTGTGCTTTCAATTTTAAAGTCCCATGCCTTTACCCAAACGGTGAAGTTGTCCCTGATTTACTCAATGGTAATTCGTATGCCGGCCCCATGTTTTGCGGGGCTATTTCTCTCATGCTATCCGCTGACCCCGATCTTCTCCCTTGGGACTTGCATGAAATCATCACCAGCACCGCTACTGATGTTGGCCCCGAGGGGGTAGACTATGAGACAGGGTATGGCCTCATCAACTGTTATGCCGCAGTGGCCGAAGTTCTGCGGCGGAAAAAATGATTGGACCCGAATTTAGGGTGCTAGGAGGAAAGAAGCGGGGCGTTGAAAAGGAAATTCTTTTGTATCCAGTATGGCTGCCGAACAGCCAGAATCCGTGACTTGGCCTGAGAAACGCTGCATATCACGATTCACAGCGAGTAAAGGCGCACTTGAAGTTTGGGTAATTTGGAAGGCAGCAAAAAACATAAGTATCATCCACGCCTTCCTGTATCGAACACCTATTGATATGGCATGTTGGCCCTAACCCAAAAGAATGCGAAGCACGGTGGCAAGGGTGCCGGTGGGGGTGAAGAACCACGCATTCGTCTCAGGATGGTTCGTGGTCGCGTTCGGATGGCGCTTCCTCAGCGACTAAGACTTCACTGCTTGCCGATGTGAAGACACGGGAACCTGGAGAGTCTTGGACGTAGGACCAGAACCAATTAATTAGAACGGCGAGCTTACTCCGAAAGTCGACAAGGAAAATAAGGTGGATAAAGAGCCAAATTAGCCAGCCGAACCAACCCTCGATGCGTCGACCTTTAATGTCGGCTACGGCAGCGCCTTTCCCGATGACGGCCATTTTCCCTTTGTCTACGTAGGTGAATTTTTTTGGTGTAGGATGCCCAAGGATACTTTTCCTAATGTGATTGGCGACGAACTTGCCTCCTTGGACCGCTGCAGGTGCCACACCGGGGACGGAGGAGCCGTCTTCTTGATTGATCTCAGCAGCATCTCCAATGACGTAGAATTCAGGCGATCCGGGAACGGTAAAATCAGGATTGACCAGCACCTTGTTGGTTCGAGAAACCGGAACATCAAGTCGCTTCGCGATACTCATTCCCTCCACTCCAGCTGCCCAGATGATAGCTCCTGATCGGATTACTTCTCCTCCCTGCAGGTGGACTTCCTCTGGCTGAATATCCTCTACAAAAGAGTTGGTTTTAACTTCAACTCCCAGCCCCTCAAGATGTCGCTTCGCGTAGAGTCGTTGTTCCTTACGAAACGGAGTCAGGAGGTCTGGCATCCCCTCGAGTAGGACGATTCGCTGGGTTCTAGCATCGAAATTACGAAAACTGTTACGCATCGTGCGCTTGATGAGGTCGGAGAACGCGCCGGCGAGTTCTACCCCCGTTGGACCTCCTCCGACAATCACGACGGTAGAGAGCTTTTTGCGCTCTTCTTCATGGGCACTTTGGTCTGCCAACTCCAGATTTTTAAGCACGCTTTTTCTGATTTCGAAAGCTTCACTGAGGGACTTAAGTTGGAGGGTGTGTTTCTGCCAATGGTTCTTGCCAAAGAAACTGGTGCGGACTCCGGTGGCGAGGACAAGATAATCGTATTCGAGGCTGTGACCGGAGGAAAACTCTACTCGCTTGTCGTGTCGATGGATCTTTTTTGCCTCGTCGAACCTAACGTCGACGTTTTGGTGGGTTTTGAAAATACTTCTAACAGAACGAGCGATGTCAGGGGCCGTAAGAGTAGATGTCGCGACTTGGTAGAGCAGTGGTTGAAAGAGGTGGTGGTTTCTCTTGTCCACCAGCGTGACGCCAACATTTGAAAGTTTTGCTAGTCTGAACGCACATGCCATACCACCAAAACCGGCTCCGATGACGATAACATGCTTTTTTCTGGATGGTTCTGGTTTCACAGATGTTGAGGGGAGATATTGGTTAGAGCTTGAGGCAAGGGTTGTTTGCAAAGTGATCGAAGCCGACAAGTTCCTCCCCTGACGGTTCGATCACGCTGATGATCGGAGTGTCGTTTTCGTGAAAGAAGGTGAGAATTCGCCTTCCTGCGTGTCCGTTGACTCTGCTGTGGTGGATCAATGCAGGCTGTAAAAAAAGAAAATCTTCGGCGCTGCCTATGGTGAGCCAACAACAGATACGAGAGACGGAAGAAATGGGCAAAGTGTCCCAGATTGAGACTTCTTCGTTTGGGTTAACGAAGCCGAGCGGAAGTCCCCGTTGATAGTGCTCTTCGAGGAGGGCGCGTATAGGGGCGAAGTAAGCCGATTTTTTACCATTTCGGCAAGAGTCTGCACAGGTTAGATTGTTAGCTCTTCTTAGGTGCAGGACATCCCAGACATCGCCCTCGTCGGAGACAAAAGGAAGGAGGGCTTCGAATGCGCCACGAGCCACTTTTTCATCTCGGTAGCAAAGCTTGATCGTTCCCTGGCCGGAACTGTTGGCAATTTCCAATGAAGAAAGAAGTTCACCGCGACGTTCTTCTCGATACCACCACACTTCATGCCATGAATGTAGGTTGGCAGTTAGACCGCGGCCGCCATTCTTAAAGAAAGAGTAGCCGTTGAATAGGGTGGGCTTTGGAAAGTGGCCTTGGTAACAAAGAATGACCCCTTCGGTCCGATAGACGGTAGCACTGCTTTTCAGTGTTGGAAGAATCTCAAGAAGTTTCGGAGCGGTCAGCTTGAGGGAGAGAACCGGTCCGGTATCAGATAAAATCTCTCCCCCTAATTCTTCGCCGTATTCGAATATTTCTCCGTTCATGAACCATCGGCTTCGTCTTCCGAGACCCGAAGAGTTTAGTTGGGATTATGGAATAAGGCTCGCGCTGGCTTGTCACAAATAGACTGAGGTTTGCTAAGACTAACAAAACATTATCAGTTATTGGCTTATTCTTGTCTTTGTCTCCCGCTTTGTTGTTTGTTGGGCATTTTCGGGGAGGACTTGACTTTGAGAATGTAATTTCTCGGCTAGAGAAATAGGCTACGGCTTCCACTGCCCCAAAGGGAGCCTCTAAAAAAAACGGCAAATTCTCCTAGCTGGTCAGCCTTTAATAAGCGGAACGTTTGGTAGAGACCAGCGGGTGCTTCCCAAATGTTGAGACATACTGGTTAGGCTAGAAAAAGACGTCTGCCTAGGATTTTGAAAGGGCGTCTGTGACAAGGCCATACCATTGCTCAAACTCCTCGTCGTAGTCGACGTTGCAATCAATGCGCTCAGTGAGTTTTTTCGCTCCGCGAGCGGATAGTTCCCGATCCAAGTCTTTTCCAAATTGGCAAAAGAACTCGTAGTCGGTGTCGCCGAGAGCGAGGATTGCGTAACGAAGATGGGAAAGACTAAGGCTTTGGTTGTTTTTTAGATCGAGATAGAAGTCCTCTGCTTCGGTGGGAGGATCACCATCACCCCAAGTGCTCACAACCGATAAGAGTGTATTCACCTCAGTTAGTTTTTCGGGGGTAAAGTCTTCGAGGTTTGAAAGCGTCGTTTCGAAGCCTGCGTTTGAGAGTTGTGTGGCAGTGTCTTCGGCGAGGGATTCGGCATTTCCGGTCTCCGATGCGTAGGTGATATGAATCATGGTGTGCTTAGACAGTATTTGTTGGGTTAGTGAGTTCTGTTAGCCTGAGAGAGTTGTGGAGAGTTTTCGCAAACGTGTTTCCAAGACGAAAACGAGGACGAACCCGGCGTGGAAAGCGTGAGGTTATGTTTGCCTTTAATGTCGTAGACCTCGAGCTCCGTGTGGTCTTTGCCATCGATGTTGGTTGTATTTAGTCTGAGTCCGTGGACGAGTCGAAGATCTAATTGGAGCAGTTTATTAGCCAGCGAGAGACTGACTAATCCACTCCCATCGTCGGCAAAAATGGGATAGGGACATTTCTTGAAATCCGTCACGATTTCGGCGTGTTTCGAGTGGGCAGTGATGATCAGTTCCTGATCCTTTTGTGCTGAAAGGTGCATTAGGATTACGCTGATAGGATGCCTTTCGGGGTAAGCACCTCGACTGATCGCTTTTTCCTGACAACACGAGCAAATGTTGAAATCCTCGTCGATGCCTTCCCGGTTTCTCTGCAATTCAGTAAGTGAGATTTCCTTCTGCTTGAGTGACCTGATAAACAATGGGAAGTCCTGAAGGTGAGATCGACCGGGCAGGAAATGGAAACTCAATCCTCTTGCTTGGTGGGTAAAGTCAAATTCCAGCCGGTAAGAATCTTGAAGCTTCTCATGTTCAAGCTTGACCAAATATGAGGCCTCTACTGTTTCCAAATTGATCCGCACTCCCACTTCAGGATTATGCAAAACGCGGGGCCCTTTTTCTTCCTGGAATTTGGGAAATGAGGCTAGGAATCCGAGGGAAGAGATGGGATTTTCAAGGCTGATGAAACTTGGCCCAAAGGCGGATACGGCACCGATAAGAAGTTCTGCTTTTTCGTAAAGCTGAATTATCTGCGAGGGTAAGGGGGGGGCTGGAATCGAGTTAGTGTTCACATTAGTCTTCTAGACTAACTTGGCGGAAAATACTGTTGGCTATTTGTCAGAGAAAGACGGCAAATTGTTATTTGTGCCAGAAAATTAATCATAATGATCTCCGGACGGTCACTTGCCTGGTTGCCATATCCTTCATGGTTGATGACATGCGCGTCGCGATAGACAAGCCTAGAACGATTTTTGGCGAGGTATCGAGTGTTTTGCGTGTCAACGAGTAGGAGGAAGAAAATACACACCAAAAATTATCGATTGGTGAAAAAAATGGCAATTTCAGGCAAAAGGGTGACAACTCATCGCAAGACAAGTTAGTCGCTCTCCCGATATTGCGGTAATGAAACTAATTTTTTCCCTAATTGTCAGCTTTGTTACTTCGATCGGCGTGTATGCGGCGGAACAAACGATATGCCCTATCATGGTCGATTGTGAAATCGATGAGGAAGAGGTCGTGGAATTCGAAGGCACTGTAATTTACATGTGCTGTGGAAGTTGCATATCCGCTTGGGAAAGAAACCCCATCTATTACCTGAAGGTGGGTATTGATTTGGGTTTGATACCACAATTTGAAAAGCCCAGCGACGAGTTACAGAAGAAGCTCGATGAGGTCGAGTTACTGGAACAACGCTTTTGTCCTCTTCGTCCCGAAAACGTCATTTCTCCACAGAGCCCATTCGTCGACTACAAAGGCAAAAGAATTTATTTTTACCGGGACAGAGACATCGATCGCCGCTGGATCGGTGACCCCGACGGTGCCTTTAAGACGGCGCGTGAAGCGGGGCTTCTTCCCCAGTTCGACTGAGATCATTATACCCTCTCCGCTTGGTGGCGAGAGGACTGGTTTGCAGAAGGGGGGGCAGCTAACGCCCCCTAACTCTTCTCGGATACTCGCGGCCTATGGCGCTTGGTCCGTTTCACCGTCGTACCCATTTTGGGAAAAAATGTAGTGCAGTTAGCTTTCCAACGCTTCGGGAGGCTCGATAAGCACGGCTCAAAGTCAAGGTATTCATGTTTTGGTGTAGCAGACGCTCTCCCCGTAGTCGGCCCGAGATAAAAACACCAGCTGCGAGGCATAATCTATTATCGAGGCCTTGACTGCACCGGCGAAAGGCCTTCCTTGGCAGCATGACTGACGAGATTCCCGAAGCTTCGAGCCATGCATCGAGGGGCGGGCAGGCAAAGCCTCAATCTTCAGATCAGGATATAGATTGGGAGGGTGCAGGTAGAGTGATCGGTCGTTTGGCAGGAAGAGCAGGCAGTTTCCTTGGGAAAGCCAGCGCAGTGGCGAAGAATCAGGGTGAGAAGGTGCAGCAACTCGGGGTAGCTGGAATATTTCAAAAAATCTGGGACGAAGCCGGTGATTTTGTGAAGCGGGGAACGGACCGTGAAAATATAGCGCGTCTCAAGGAACTAGCGTCCCTGGCGAAAGAGAATACAGCAGAACTGTCTGAGGGGGCTGCCGAGCGAATTGCCAAAATCTACGGCGACTGCACCGGTCAAACAACGACAGCGGCCGAGGTGAAACTGGTGGCACTTCGCTTCGGCATGATGGCGCTGGTGACTTTCGTGACGGCCTCTGTGCTTGGGCGCGCAGGAGCGGCGCAAAACCTCTTTTCTCAGGTCAGAAAGATGGCCCCGGGATTCGGATCCGATGAGGGGCAGGTTCGATTTGACGGCAGTTTTGAAGAGCGCACGGCTCAGTTTTATTCCAACAAAGGAGGGACGGAAGGCTCAACCTCGGTGATCGACGCGGACGCTGTCGTGATCGATTTGGAGTGAACGCCCCAAAATAAGCTAGCTTCCAGCCGCCAGAGTGCCGTTCATATCATCTGGCTACTGGTGAGTCGATCCATCTCAAGGGTAGATTTGGTCTCTTAACAGGAATCCGGTAGTTGTCTTCGCCCTTGCTCTGGGTCATGCTCAAAGTCGATGAAGAGGATTCAGGCGTTCGTGGCTTTGTCGATGGCTCATTTAGCCATTGGTCAAGACATCAATTATTCCGACCCACACAGTCCGGCCCACCAGTATCATACCCGTGAGCTCAACGATCCGTTTACTCGGATGATCGAGGGATTTGAGACCGGGGAACGTGAACTAGACTATGGCAGCGGGAGAGCATTCATTGCCAGCTTGCTCGAGCACCTCAACGTTCCGGTCAGTTCGCAGTTGTTGGTTTTTTCGAGGACGAGCCTCCAGACACGATACATCTCCGGGAAAAATCCTCGAGCAATGTATTTTAATGAAGACGTTTACGTTGGTTATATTCCCGGGGGAAAAGTCGAAATCATTTCGCTCGATCCGGACCTAGGCGGAATCTTCTATATCTTCGACCAACCGAAAAGCGGTGAATTACCTGTGATCGAACGTTCGGGCCGCTGCATGAATTGTCACGCTGTCGCTGAGACTCGACGCATTCCCGGGCTTTCTCTTCGGTCGGTGACTCCGGGCCCTAACTGGGGAGCTATCGAGACGTTTCGTAACAAGCAGATCGGGCATCAGATTCCTCTCAGCCAGCGTTTCGGTGGCTACCATGTGACCGGGGATGCCGGGTTCACTGAACACAAAGGTAACCGTATCGGACGTGAAGTCGGTGGGAAGGTCATCACCGAAACGCTTGAGCCGGGCACGCAATTTGATTGGTCCATCTATCCCGCTGCGACCAGTGACATCCTCCCGCACCTGCTTCTCGAGCACCAGTCGGGGTTCGTGAACTTAGTTTTAGAAGCGACCTACCGAGCGCGAGCTTATCAGTATGTTGGCAAGGGGGAAATCAATCCGAGGCATTATGCGGTGCTTCAGAGTCTAGGCGAAGAACTCGTTCGCTACCTCTTGTTCGCTGATGAAGCGGAATTCCCAGCCGGGGGGATCAAGGTGGATCCTCAGTACTGCGAGGATTTTCTTGCCGATCGCAAAGAAGCTTCGAACGGCATTTCCCTGAAGGACCTCGATCTTGAAACCCGGCTCTTCAAACACCGTTGCAGCTACCTGATTTACAGCGAAGTTTTCAAAGCGACTCCAGATCTCTTCAAGCAACACGTTTATCAAATCCTCGGTAAAGCGATTAGCACGAAAAAACCAGACCCGAATTTTGCTTATCTTTCGGACACCGAAAAGGATGCGATCGCCAGTATTCTGCGGGAAACACTTACTGATTTGCCGGACGGATGGTGATGGGCTGGGCGAGCTGGCTCCGTAAAATACGTTTTGAAATTCTATTGGCCAATCGATGGCCCTTCTCACGTACCAATTCAGGCTTGATCCGACGACTGTTTCTGGCGATCTTGTTGGCATGAGAATCGCATTTGTCCTAGCATCCCTTATGGGAG
>DCQY01000001.1:9384-16817 GCA_002323995.1 Akkermansiaceae bacterium UBA1506
AATCTCGACGGAGTGAAAGAGGAAGCTGCGAAAACGAACAAAGCCATTACTTTTCTGTTGATGGAACCAGGCTCGACGTGAGGCCCTTCCAACGCCGCCAGTTTGACGGCTATCAATGCAGTAAAAGACGACTCGGTGATTGTTTTCATCGACGGTTCAAATCTTCATCTCACCCCGGTTCCGGTTCAGCATTCCTATGCGAGTCCGGCCGCGGCCAGCGGTCTGCCGATTGTGGTTGTCTACGATCATGTGATCGAGAAGGAACTCGGCATCCTCGGCTACAAAGCGATCCGAAGTCGTGACGGTTTTAAGGACGTGAAGGCTAAGATTGCCCAACTGCAGGGTGACGGAACCTAGAAGTGCTCCGGTTTAGTCTGAAAGCTTTCCTTGGGCCGCTTATTCGCGGTGACATTGGATTCCCTCGCCAGCTCGTGGAGGATACTTGCCCTGCGTTCTGTCTAATTGTCGTCGTTGATAGATGAAGAAGGAAATCGGCCTACAGAGTTTGTCTCACAATCATTCGAGCGATCCAGAATTGGTTCGAATGAGCGGGTTTCCACGCCGGAGCGACGCGTTCCTTGGGCTTGAAATTCTGCTGGCGGTGCTTGCTTTTTTAGTTCATTTAGGAACCGGCTCTCCCAGTGCGTATGGGGAAGAGTATCGGATCGCCTCGGAGTCGGATCGACTGAAGAACTGGCCAAACTTGTTGGGTCCGGCAGCCAGTGTGTCATCTGCCACCGGCTTGCTGATGAATTGGGATGGCGAGACTGGTGAAGGGATCAAATGGAAGACGTGGATTCCGCTAGCCGGCTACAGCTCCCCGATCTACTGGGATGGAAAACTATACCTTACTGGAGCCAATGCATCGACCCGGGTTGTTTACGGTATCGACGCTGAAAGTGGTGAGATTATTTGGGAGAGGCAGGTGAAAGCGATTCCCGGATCCCCGAGCGGTGTCAGGGTGGGGGAAGACACCGGTTACGCGGCATCGACAATGGCGACTGATGGTGTTCGAGTGTTTGCCAGTTTTGCCAACGGCGACCTTGTCGCCTTGGATTTGGAGGGGCAGCCAATCTGGTCGAAACATCTCGGTAATCCGGAAAATCTCTATGGCCATGCTTCATCACTGGTGACCCATGGTGACGACTTGTTGATTCAGTATGATCAAGACAATCTTGGTTATGTCGCCGCGCTGGACGTGGCCACCGGAGCTGAACGCTGGAAAACGGAGCGGGATTTCGGTGCTTCCTGGTCGATGCCCCTTGTCGCGTCAATCGACGGGCGTGAGGAGGTCATCCTTGCAGCCGAACCCATGGTGGTTTCCTATGATCTGAGTTCCGGCGAAGAAATCTGGCGGCTTGAGTGTCTCAAGTATGGCGAGGTGACTTCAGTTCCAGTCTACGCTGACGGGTTGGTCTACGTTTCGGCTGACTCTGCCAATCTTAGCGCGATCGATGTGAAGACTCAGGAAATTGTCTGGGAAAGTGCCTTTCTCAAATCCGGAGTCTCCACACCACTACTTCACGAGGGTCTGCTCTACTGCGGTGCTGACGATGGCGCCTTTGTCTGCTACGACGCGAAGACGGGCGAAGAACTATGGGCCGAATTTGCTAATTACGGCTTTTACGCCTCTCCGGTTTACGCCGACGGCAACGTTCATCTACTGGACCGCAGCGGTAAGATGTTCATTCTAAAAGCCGGCCGAGAATTGAAAATTATCGGGGAGGCCACGCTTGGAGAGGAAGCTTCCAGCACCCCGGCAGTGGTTGGTAACAGCTTCTATATCCGTGGACTGAATCACCTTTTTCGGATCGGTCCCTAAACGAGTGGCCAGAGGCGTTACCGACCTGCGAAGACCCAATGCAAGAATCTCCGTATTTTCTGCGTGAAGAATAGGGTATAACGTGTTGGAGTAACGCAAGTAGGTTCTATTTACTATGAAACGACGTCATTTCCTTCAAGGCACTTTTGCCTCCGCAATTACCATGCCCGCTTTCGCTTTAGAGGCGGATAATCCCTATCGCAAGAACATCGGGATTCAGCTTTATACCCTGCGTAACCAGATTAAGGAGGACGTTGCCGGCACCATGGCAGCCGTGGCCGAAGCCGGCTACCAGCAGGTAGAGTGTTACGGTTACCCTGATGCGGCTGAAATGATCGTGGCCGCGAAAGACAACGGGATGGCTGTGAATTCATCGCACTTTGCGTGGGAATCGGTTACTGAGCCAGATAAGAAAGGCGTGCCTGACTTTGCTTCCATCCTCGATGAGGCGGGCGAGGTGGGTATCTCTCATCTCGTCATACCCTATCTTTACGGGCGTAACCGGGAAACTCTGGATGATTACCGCGCCCTCGCGGAAAAGATGAATAAGGCCGCTGTCGAAGCGAAGTCGGCTGGTATCCAGTTGGCCTATCACAATCATGCATTCGAATTCGAACCGAAGGAGAATGGCAGGACCGGCTTCGATGTTTTTGTCGAAGAGTTCGTTCCTGAGATGAAGTTTGAGGTGGACGTCTTCTGGGTAGTGGTGGGAGGAAAAGATCCGGTAGATTTGATTCGATCCCTAAAAGGGCGGGTCTCTCAGTTACATCTCAAAGACCTCGAAAAAGGAACTAAGCTTCCCAATTTCGGAAAATTGCCCAACGAAGCATTTCGCGAACTCGGGAATGGAATGATTCCAATGGAACCTATTATTCAGGCTGCTTCTGAGGTGGACGTTGACCACTGTCACGTGGAGCAGGACCAATCAACCGACCCAATCGCCAGCATTGGGACGAGCATGGAGTATCTAAATTCTCTCTGATTTTAATTTCGTGGAGATGGGGTAGAGAGCGGGCGTTAAATACTCAATATTTCCTCTAGCGAAACTGATCGTATTCCGGGTTCACCTCTGCGTTTTTGAAGATTGGTTTGTCTCTCCAAAGGTCGAAGGTGGCTTTTAGTTGAACGGCAGCCTCGGGATACTGTCCTTGGTCATCGGTTTCTTTTGTCCACGTATCGAGGATTTCTCGGTGTCGCTTCAACTCTCCGACATACTTCGGGTCGCCGGCGAGGTTATTGATCTGATGAGGGTCGGCAGCAATGTCGTAAAGTTCTTCTTCCGGACGTGTTCCAAACCAGTGCTTTTCCTGATAGGTGGTAAGTCCTCCCTCGTCACGGAGACGCTTGATCTCAGTAATAGGGGGACGTTCGTCGCGATATTGTGCTTGGAGCAGGGGGCGGTCAGGGAAAAAATTACGAATGTAGCGAAGTTGATCAGTTCTTACGGTGCGGATCCGGTCGATGGTGTAGTCGCAGCGGTCGCGGGCGGAGATGACATGACCTACAGGAACATAATCGTTGCTGAACAGGTCCTGGCCGTCGAGGTAGTCCGGCAGTTCCGCTCCTCCAAAGGCTAGGGTCGTGGCGGAAATGTCGAGGCCGTTAACAAGTTCATTGCGTATCGTGCCGGCTTTTAAAGCGGGATGATTGCCTTTGATCATGAGCGGAACATGAACCCCGCCCTCATAGCAGAACTGCTTGTGGCGAATGGATTGGTTGTTTCCGTGATCGGAGAAAAAGAAAACGATCGTGTTGTTGAGTTCGCCGTCTTCTTCAAGCATTGCGAGGATTTCCTCAATCTGGGCATCGGCACCACGGGCTGCATTGTAGTGCGTCGTCCATTCTCTGCGGTAGGCAGGTGTGTCAGGAAAATAGGGAGGGATCGGGACATCGTAGTCGCCGAGCTTCTCACCATCGCGAACGTGGCGGTGTCCTGCTTTTCCTCCCCAGATCATGATCTGGCCGAACCAGGGTTGATCTGAATGAGGGCGTTTCGTCCAGGTCTTTTCGATATAGGTGCGCTTTACCTCGGTCTCCGCGAAGTTGCCCTGCCAACCGTTCATCCCGACCTCGTAATCATCCTTGGTGCCATAGGTGTAGAGCTCACGGCGGTCGTAGTGGAAATTGTAGTCATCTTTCCCAGTGTTGAAAGTGAAGTAGCCGGCGTCGCGCATCAGTTCGGGAATCGTTTTCATGCCCACAGGCAAGTGAATGCGTGTGTCCTCCGGAACGACGGTGCCGTCAGGTGAACGGCTTGAGCGATGCTGATGCGTTCCGGTAGTGGTCTGCATCACTCCGGTAATCATGGCAGACCTGGCAGCAGAACAGACCGGGGCAGGCATGAAGGTCCGTTTGAAGAGAACTCCGTTGGCGGCAAGTTGATCAATGAACGGTGTGTGGCCAGCGTTGATCGGATCGTCGTAGCAGCCAAAGTAGGGGGAGAGATCTTCGGAAAAAATCCACAAAATGTTAGGTTGTTCACTGGCCTGACCAAACGCAGAGAGAAAGAGGAGAGTGCTTGCGAGAAAAGGCTTCATTAGTCCGACAGTTTCTGACGTGAGAGAGTTTTCTCCATCTCTTTTTAAGCGTGATTGTGTGATAAAAGCCTCTTTCAAATCCGCGAGGGACAGCTACCGCTCCAACTATTTTTCTTGCAACTCTGCCAGCATTTCGAGGAGATGTTTTGTTAGAATCTCTGAGGAATTCGCTTCAACGCGGCAGGTTCCCAGCCAAGTCTCATAGCCACCGAGATCATGCTGATCAGGTGTTGGTAGATAACCAAAAGCACCATTCGCCAGACCGACGACAATGGTCTTTTCGAATGGGCTTTCCTTTTTAATTTCGAGGCCGATTTCCACCAAGACTTCGAAGGGCAGCGTAACCAGAGCGCTGTCGCCCAATCGAATGGCTTGGATAAGGACCTCGTAGGTCTCGCCGGGATCCTTGTGCTTCATTGTCCGGCTGGCGTAGTTGGTTGCTAGACGGGGAAGGTCCGCCTCTCTGATTTCGGCGTCACTCATCTCGATGATTCGGATGGCCCGGTCTATTTCAGCCTTGGTCGCGGTTCGTTTTTGAAGACTAACCTCGCGTTGAAGAATTGCGATTTTCGGATTTTGATCCATCTCAAGATCACGCGTTGCCCGCCAGGTGGCGTCTGCCACCTTTGAGGCTACAATCTGGATCTGCTCGAAAGGAGCTCGTGGAGGTCGTGTGCCTTCGAAATCGATGTTGTTGATGTCTCCACTCGCCCCGTTGGAGAGTGCAGCTACAAACCCATCAGCTTGGCGTTTGCGCTGGAAAATGATGCGTCCGTATTCACCGAAGTAGTCGCTAGAAACCATTCCGCCGGTGGCACCGATGTAGTGCAATGGGTAGTTCGTGTAGATTCCAATCGGGCGGTTGCGGGTATCGCGAATTTCTAGCACTGCCACCGTGGGATCGGTGGGTCCTGCCGGTTTTAAAATATGTTTGCGGTTGGGATTCATCTTCACCTGATCCAGTTCGCCGAACGGATTGAGTGGCATTTTCCCTTCTTCAAGAAACCAGCGGCGATTGAAGACTTCCTCGGCTACGGTGTCCTCGCCGTAGCCGAGTTGTGCGGGCTTTAAATCGTGAATTGCTTCGATCAAAGCTTGGGATGTTCCAGAAACAAAAGTTTCTCGATAGGTTGGCGCTTGCGGTGAGGGAGCCGAGTGAGTGTGGGTTGAAGAAATCATCATCTCCGAGGTTAGCCACCCGGTGGCTTCAGCTGCGATCGCCTTGCATTCGTCGAGCACTTCGCGCGACGCCACACAGGCATCGACCGTAGCAATAACGACCCTGCCATCACCATTTTGGAAGGCAAACGCCCTTGTGTTAAGGGGATCATGAGCCGTTTCACTCGGTTTCGGGGTGAAACCGCCAATCAGGTTTTGGGGCCATTGCGTTGGTGTGGTTTCAACGATAGCGGAGCCTGCTTGAAATGTCTGAGACGGTGCGATTACGGCGCCGAGGAGAATCAGACTGTAGATTAAAGAGATCCGGACCATGACACTAATTAACCAAGTCGAGTCTGAATTAGAATAACTTTTTGAGCCTAATTTTGTCCTTTATCTCGGCGGACTATCTTTCCAATAGAGTGAGTGAGTAAGCGCTATTGGAATATTTCTTTTCGATTGCCTCACTTCTGGGTAAGTTGTGACCCCATGAAATGTTACCTGTTGGTTCTCGTTCTGTTCATTTTCTCCTCTCTATATCCGATACCTGCACTGGCACGAGACGAGGCGGATGCTCCACCAAATTTCGTTATTATTCTCTGCGACGATCTTGGCTATGGCGATCTCTCTAGTTTTGGTAATCCCAGCATCAAAACTCCACACCTCGATCGCATGGCAGTGGAGGGGCAAAAGTGGAGTCAATTTTATGTGGCTTCGCCGGTCTGTACTCCGAGTCGCGCTGGGTTACTGACGGGGCGCTATCCTATCCGTAATGGTATGACTTCGGCACAACGCGTCGTGCTTTTCCCGGATTCAGCCAAGGGGTTGCCAGCCTCCGAAGTGACGATTGCGGAAATCTTGAAAGAAAAAGATTACGCGACGGCTATGATTGGAAAATGGCACCTCGGACATCTACCTGAATTTCTGCCGATCAATCAGGGTTTTGATTCCTATTACGGCATTCCTTACTCCAACGACATGGATCGCATCGAAGGATCACCTAATTATCGTGAAAAAGCAGCCGACCCAAACTGGTACCCCGACACTCGGAATTATAATGTGCCTCTAATTCACGATGATAAGGTGATCGAGCGTCCTGTTGATCAGAATACCTTAACGCGGCGTCTGACAGAGAGATCGGTGGAGTTTATCAGAGCAAACGAAGAGCGTCCGTTCTTTCTCTACTTAGCGCATCCACAACCTCATATTCCGTTATTTGTTCACCCCGACTCACTCGGAAAATCGATGGGTAGTCTTTATGGTGATGTTATCGAAGAAATCGACTGGAGTGTTGGAACGATTCTCGAGACTTTGCGCGAGACTGGCTTGGCGAAGAACACCATCGTGATCTTCTGTTCAGACAACGGACCTTGGCTTTCTTTTAAAACCCACGGAGGTTCTGCTGGTCCGTTACGTGCCGGAAAGGGGACCACTTTTGAAGGAGGGCAGCGTGTGCCTGCAATCTTCTGGGGTCCAGGTATCGTCGAACCGGGAATGGTCACTGAAATGGGTTCAACTCTCGACCTGATGAAAACATTCGCAGCGCTCGCGGGAGTAAAGGTTCCCTCAGATCGCAAATTGGACAGCAATGACCTTTCTAAAGTGTTGCAGGGTGGTGAAAGCGGACCGCGCAACGAATTCCATTATTGGACGCGTGCCGAATTACACGCACTGCGGTCTGGGAAATGGAAACTACATCTAAAACAGCGTGAACCAGTAAATTATGGCAGAGCAGTGGAGCTGAAGGAACCTGAATTGTATGACCTTGTTGCTGACATTTCTGAGGCTCACAACGTGGCAACTGATTATCCTGAGGTTGTTGCAGAAATGCTGGAAAAGGTTGCGGCGCACCTCGCCGACACCTCTGACAGTGCCGCGGATCAATTGGTAGAGAGGCTAACGAAGAATAAAAAGAT
>DCQY01000125.1 GCA_002323995.1 Akkermansiaceae bacterium UBA1506
ATCGACCAGATTCGTGGGCTTGCTCGACGACGGGCCTACCTTTCGCTCTTCCCTGAAAGAGAAGTTCGCCAAAAGTTGGCTTCAAGCTCCTGGCTCGAACACATGCTCACTCCCGTTTGGATGCTAATGCACCAAATCCTGCTTGTCAGCACGTGGACCCAAAAGAGAATCACTTGGGCAGGGATTCGATATCAAATCATTGGTAAGGATGAAACCAAGATTCTTCATCGTTCTGACTCTTATGGAACCCTCCCGGTGGACGCACCCCGCTTGGCGATCACAACCGAGCCTTCTAATTATATGCAAGGCCCTCAAACAAAATAAACCACCCTGCCAAGATGGACCAAAATTCGTCCTTCAGCCCGAATATCTAGAGAGTAGCAGCGCTTTAATACGTCTTAACTTCCGGCCTTTCGCGGTTTATCTTTTGTAGCTACAATCGGAGGCATCTGGTAGATCTCTGTAGCATTTAAGATCAGGTTCTCTGTGGTGGAACCTTCGGCGACTGTCCCAGCTACCACAAGCACGTCGAGTTCTTTCATACCGCGAACTCCGGCAAGTCCCTCTGTTACTGGGCGACCATCATCACCAAGAACTTGAATCAACATTCGCTTGCTCTGAATAACTGGTATTTCTACGCAACAAGCATCCCATGGAGTAGGGCACTCATCGTCGTTCGTAAGATCACACGTAGCTAAGGTTTGATCCGCTAGGATTGCTGTTGCGAAGCCCTCGGTGAATGGGTGCATAGCACCAGCTATTTTACCAGTCACCGCGATCAAATCACCGGGACGGGCTGATTTTCTGGCTTCAACTACGGAAACGGCCTCTTCCGGTTCCGTATCCACGAAGACCGCATCGAAGTTTTGACCAACTCCTACCGTTGAAGCTTCAGGTTTTGATTTTTCTCCACCACAGGCGGTGAAAAAGAGAGTCAAGGCGCCGAGGTAGGCCAGTGAAATGCAGGGCTTCATTAGTTTCATAATATGATTTTTGTTGAGATTAAACGAATGGATTTATTGGGATCGTAAAGCAATGGGTAGAGGAGATTTCAGGCAACGTATCCCCGGAGGCAGTGCGCCAATGGCTCCGAGTATAATTCCAGCTCCCAGCCCCAGAAAAACGACGGGCGCCGTCATAGAAAGACGGAACGTTCCGGTTGAAAAGGGAACACTAATTCCCTCAAGAAAAATGGTTGCCATAAACGCAGCCAGTAATGTTCCCACGAGGGTAGCAAGAAGACTTTCCTGAATCAACGAGACGAGAACTGCGATGCGGGTAAAGCCAACGGTCTGCAAAGTAGCTAACTCACGAATTCTCGATGAAAACGCTGCATAAAGCATATTGATACCCCCAAACACGGCTCCAGCAGAAACCAGTCCGGCGGTAAGCCAAGTCATTCCGCGAATTGGCCCATAGAACTCTGCCAATTTGCCATAGTAGTCTGACTCCCGAATCGCCACGAGTTCCAAGTCCAGTCGCTGCTTGGTGAATAGATCTGTTTCAGCAAAATCCCGCTCTGACTCAAGGCGAATGACAACGCAAGAAAGGGTATCGCGTTGCACAAGAGTCATTAGATCAAGGCGATCCATCCAGATCTCTGATTCCATAACTGTACCTGGTGCTTCAAAGACGCCAGACACGGTAAACTCCTGACTTTCGAAGACCATCTTTGCGCCGACTGACAACTCGTTCTCCGCTACACCGAGGCCTTCCCCGGCGAGTCGACCTACCAATACTTCGCCCGGGCGAGGAAAAGCGCCCTCGGTAATCCTAACCTCTCGATGGACTTCGAAGGCGGCAGGAGACACCCCGCGCAAGAGACCTTGGGCCTTCTTTTCATCGATGAAAACATTCCCCATATAATGCACCTCTCCACTGACAGCTGGAGTATCAAGCCTCACCTCAATTCCGCGAATCCCAGACGTGATCAGTTCCTCAGACTGAACAGGGACCTCACTCCGCTCTACACTTTCTTCCGATCCAGCACCTACGAGAATTACATTCTTCTCTGAACCACTGGCCCGGAGCAAGTGATCCATACCTTGATTAAAGGAGGCCGCAGAAATGATGAGAAATACCACCATTGCGGCACCACCAACTTTCTGGACCAACTTCCAAGGATCGCGGATCAGATTTCTAATAGCGTATGAAAAAGGTAACATTTCAGGCAGACCTCAAAGATTTAACGATTGGTTTACGTGAGGCCACCAAAGCGGGCCATAAAGAGGCGAGTAATCCCAGGCCGACCGCGATAGTAAGCCCTGTAAGAGTGACATTCATATCGGGGCTCAACGCAAGAGTGAGCCCCTCGTTACCAAAGGTAAAGCGCTTCCAGGAAAAGAAGATTGCCGCCGCTGCACAACCTATCAAACCGCCAAGAAATCCCAAAATCACTCCTTCCCATAACATCACACCTCCAACAGCTAGCCGCGAGAACCCTAACGTCTGGAAGATCGCATTTTCCTTCACGCTCCCCCGAACCACCAGAAGCAATGCATTGGCCACCAGCGACAAGACCGCAACCACTGCGCCAAAACCGAGCCAGCGAGTAAATCCCACCATTTCGATCATATCCTTAGCGGTTTCAGCAAAGAAAGCCTTCTCAGGCTTCGTACTGGTTGGGGCCTGGTCTGACTCAAATAGAGTGTCGATTGCTGCAGCCACAGAATCGAGATCTGTGGGATCCTTCACTCTGACATTGAATTGAGTAACTATCCCCAATCCAACTCTCGAAGATTGCTGAAGAAAAGGAAGATGAACGTAAGCCACATTATTGTCCTGAGGCTCTGGCGAACGGATAATACCGGAGACATAGACACGGACTCCCACCGCTTCGAATTGATCCCCCGCCTCGAGCCCTCGACGAGCAGCAAAGTGTTCGCCTACGAGTGCACCATCACTTCGCTCCGCCCACTTCGCATATGATCCATCGATTATTTTAAGCTCCGGGTTGAAAGACTGCAGTTCCTCAGGCGGAACACCTCTGAAGGTAATCACGTCAAGACTAGCCCCACAGTTATTCACGACAATCTGGATCGGAATCACCTCAGCCACACCGGGAATGCGCCTTATATCTGGCTCATAGTGCTCCGGGAGCCTTGATGTTGACGGACAAAATCGGTTTTCCCGATAGACCACAAGAGTCGAATCCTCTGTTCCCGCCTTAGTCGCAATTCGAAGCGAAGATTGCATAGTCTCCACCGCAGTAAATAAAAACATACCCGACGCAACGCCCGAAATTGTGAGGAGACTGCGAATCCGGTTTCGGGTCACTTGCTTAAACGCCAACACAGCGAGATGGATCAGCCTGTTCATGCAACACCCCCCCCTCCGCTTTCGACCAGCTGTCCTTTCTCCAGGTGCAACGTTCTGTCAGCTGCCTCCGCGGCCCGGGCATCATGAGTCACCATGACAATGGTCTTTTGATGAACGCCAGCGAGTTCGCTCAAAAGCTTTAAAATCTGGTTAGCACTTTCGCGATCAAGGTCACCGGTAGGTTCGTCAGCAACCAACAGAGCTGGATCAGCAACTAGAGCCCTAGCAATGGCAACCCTTTGTTCCTGTCCGCCCGAGAGCTCAGAGGGTCGATGGTCAGAACGATCGGCAAGGCCCACTAATTCGAGAGCAGCTTCTACCTTGATCCGCCTAGCCTTTCTTGACAGCCTTTTCTGAAGGAGGAGCGGAAGCTCCACATTTTCATAGGCCGAAAGAATCGGTACGAGATGATACAGCTGAAAAATATAGCCACACTCGGTTGAACGCCATTTCGTCAACTGGCCGCGGCTCATATTGCTGATTTCGTGGTCACCAACCCACAAAGTTCCACTCGTGGGTCGATCGATACCAGAAATCAAGTTCAAGAGCGTGGTTTTACCGGAACCTGATGGCCCCATCAATCCGAGAAACTCACCACGTGGCACCTCAAGTGTCAGATTCGCAAGCGGCGTCACTTCAATCCTACCCTTACGGTAAACCTTGGTCAGGTCGTGGCATCGGATCAGAGGATCGTCATTCATAGATGACTCCTTTCTCTACTGGCTTCACCTTGTCGCCGGCCTTCATACCACTTCCGGGATTCAAGACCACCCGATCACCAGGGTAGACATCCCCCGTTGCAAAGACGAACCCTGCTCTTGATTCATCCTCTAGGAGGACAGACCGGAGCTCCACTCTCTCACCGGAACCATCCAACGCCCACACTTGCGCTTCACTTCCACTCCGGTTCACAACAGAAGTTTCCGGCACAAAGACTGATACTCTGCCGGGAGTGCCGGACTTGGAAGAGTTCGGATTCGTTGCTGAGGAGCTAACGCCGGAGCCCAGGAACTCCGCACGACAAAGCATGTCCGGACGAAGACGCCGATCCGGATCTAAAACCCTCACCTTGGCTTGGAGCGTGTTCCGCTGGAGATCTGCCTCGCCAACGATGCGACTAACGGTTCCTTTGAAAATTTTATCTGGAAGAAAATTTAATCTCAGTCTCACAGCCTGGCCAACATTGAGTTGCGCCGCCTCCTCGAGGGGAACGTCAACGCGGGCCTGCAGAGCGTCCGGTTGATACAGAATAGCGACAGTTGCTGAATCTGGATCATCCATATCCAACATCCGTTTTTGTCCGGGCACTGCCAGCAAGCGAAGGACAATTCCATCGACGGGGGAAGTGATCTCGGTTCGGCTCAGAGCCAAGTTCTGTCGGCTCACCTCTACCTCAGCGCGACGAACGTTAGCCTCAAATTCCTCACGCATCGCTTCAAGCATTGAGAGATCACTTTCCAACTCGCCTCTCGAGACTTCCAACGCGTCAACTTCTGCCCGATGGGTTTCCAACTGCAACCTCGCAAGAGTCAGAGCCTCCTCCGAAATGGCACCAGTCTTCACTCGCTCAAGTCGCTCAACACGGTCTTCCAACTCGAAGCATCTCTTCTCGCCCGCCTCCACTCTCTTTTTAAGAGTCACAATCCTTGCTGCACCGGTTTTAATCGCCGATTCATGTGCCTTCGCTTTTGCTTCTATGGAAGCAAGATCACTTTCCGCCGTTTTAAGGTTCAATGCGAAATCCTCACTGATCAACTTGGCTAGAACCTGCCCGGCCTCGACTTCCTCGCCTTCAAGAACGGCCACAGAATTAACAACACCGTTGACTAGCGCGGTTGCTTTGATCGGAAGAGGGTCGGGTTCTATCCATCCGGAAGCTTGAAACAAGAGCGAAGCATCCCACGGATCACCTGCTGAAACAGCTCCTTGACTTCCTATTTCTACCAAGCCTTCAACGGGACGTTTTATTGTCACAACGGATTCAACTTCCACGGGCTTGCCCCGTTCGACGAGGTCGCCAAAAAGTATCCATATCAGTGCTAAGAAGCCTGCGACAAGAGCCCATGGAATGGCAGCAACTATTCTGCGTTGATTACGCGCTGTCTTGCTAGTTTGAGCCTCATTGATATCGAGGCCGATAATTGATTCTAAAGTTGTTTTTTTCATTCTGATTCGAAAATTCGTTTTCGATTTGCGGCAGTCGCAAATCAGAGGCGCAATTAGGCCCTCTCCGCTGAGGAGCAGGCTTGCAACGAAGTCGAATCAAATGAGATAGCTCTGCCAGAGAGTGAGTAGGGCTCGGCCGGTTGGCAACGGCGGGTCAGGCCCGATAATCCGCGCAGGCACCAGATTTGAGACCAACGAAACCGCATGGGCGCTACTCGCTGCCTCAACCTCTCCAAGGAGAGGAATACCGACTGATCCTAGATGTTGTGGAATCAGAAAATGGGTTCCGCGGTCAGGCGTTTCAACGCAACAATCTATCGGGGAAGATTCACAGCAACTAGTCGAACCAGCAGAGCAACAAGCCGCAGGACTTGAGCAGACAGACAACGATGAAGCCGCCTGAACTTGGAGAGAAACCAAGGTCAGGAAACACAGGAAAAGCCCCGCCATCCGTCTCATCATGGTGAAATAATAAGGCGATGGATACTGACTGTCAAATTACCTCGTGACTTCAGCAGTTTAGACCGAAATGCTCATTGACCATATCGAAGACCGGCCGAAACCCAGGTCTAAGGCCTTTTTATTTTTGCGAATTTCTTATCGAAGAATGCCCTGTTTGGCTAGAGCCGACGGTAAATCTCACTCTCCATAGAGCAGTACGAGAGCCACTATAACCGCGGTCAAAGCGATTCCGACAATGAGCGGGATTGTCATTCCGATGAGAGTAGATTCCGGAGGTCTAGGACGTTTCACAGCGTTTCCAAGCGGCATCTTGGCGATCCCTTCAACAACTGAAACACCATCCGCTTTTGCTTTCTTCCGCAGCGCCATCTTCGATTCGGACAAAATCGACTCAGATGGCAACGCCGTCATGATCTTTCGTTTCGGAGATCTGTCTACATTGGCCGGCAGAAACTCCTCCCTACCCGGGAGACGCACACCTTTCACTGGCGCAGGACTGACCAATATCGGATTTTCTAAAGTCGGTCCAAAAGAAGAGGCAGAAACAGTGCCTTTTTCCGCGTCTATAGTTGGCCAATATGATTTACCGTTCAGCGCCTCCTGCCAAGACTCCAGCGCCGCAGCCGCGTCATTTGGGCGGTCTTCAACCTCGCGCGAAATCATACGCATCAACCAGTCAGCGACCGCCTCAGGCACATCAGAGCGCAGGTCCTTAATGTGCTTGCATCGATGCTCTAAATGGTTCGCCGAAGTTTGCGCCGGGTTTTCACCTGTGAAAGGGGCTTTTTGAGTGAGTACATAATACAGCACGCAACCAAGTGAATAAAGATCCGTCCGCTGATCGAGCGGCTTCAATTCAAGTTGCTCAGGAGCAATATATTCAATTGACCCAAGAAATGATCCCTTTTGATCGAGAGTCTGCAATGAGGGTTGCTGACTGAACTTGGCAAGACCAAAATCAAGGATCTTCACAAGGAAGCGGTCGACCGCAGTCATTGTGATCATGACATTGCCCGGCTTCAGATCACGATGGAGAAGGTTCACTTCTAATGCCGCCACGAGCGGCTCAAGACACTGCTGTGCCACATCCTTGAAGTTATCCCACGATAGAGGCCCCTCCTTCATAGCAGCATGAAGATCCTTACCCTCAATCATTTCCATCACCACAAAGGGACCTTCATGATCCTCTTCAAGAGCATAAATTGTCACGATATTGGGATGCTGAAAGCGAGCCAACGCGGCAGCCTCTCGCTCAATTAAATTGCCTACTTTTTCGTTCAGCTTGGTTTCCTCAACCGGGAGGAGGCGCTTGATTGCAACATCCCGCTTCATCACCGTATCATAGGCGCGGTAGACGGCACTCATCCCTCCGCGACCAATCCTCCCTTGTATTTCGTAGCGCTCAGACATCATATGATTTGAACACTCAGTCTCATATTACAGTCTTTGTTTTCATAGCCGCTCGGGAGATGCAGATCAATGATCAATGACTCGCCTTACGCAACTGCGGACTATAGGGGTCGCTCATCGTTGGAACACTGCAAAATGCCATTCAGTTCAGAGTGTAATAAGCTATTCCTTGTTTGGCGGCCTTAATTCACAGTTACCTGCCTCCTGCCGCCTCAAAAATGTGGTCTTCTAAGATGACTTCAAACGTGGTTAATTGCTAAGTATCAAATCGAGCCCCCTCCTTTTTCATCATTAAGCCGACCCATCAACTTCCAAATTTTCGGGCAACGCTCGCTTGAGGCAGAACCGCTTGTCAGCGCAATCCCTTTGAAGAATCGTGCTTTTTAGTGATGCTGGCTGAAATCCTGCTCCACAAATCCTGACATCAATTCTCTGACATTTCCAATGCCCGCCTCCAACGCTGTTTCTAAAAAACCTTTACTCGCGGCTATCGAAGCCGGCGGCACCAAGTATGTCTGCGCTGTTGGCTACGATCCGCAACACCCGCTTGAGGAGGTTCGCTTTCCGACACGCGCTCCCAGAGAAACGCTGGCTGAGGCCATTGATTTTTTTAAAACGAAAGCCAACGAAATCGGTCCGATCGAAGCGTTGGGTATCGGAACATTCGGTCCAGCCGTGATTGATCCTTCGTCCCCTGACTATGGTTCAATACTCACCACACCCAAAGACGGATGGGAAGGATTCAATGTTGTTTCAGCAATTCGCTCGGCACTCGGATATCAATTACCCATCGTTTTCGATACTGACGTTAACGCAGCGGTTCTCAGCGAAGCCACTTTTGGGGCCGGTGTAGGGAGAAAGCACGTCGCCTACATCACCGTCGGAACGGGTATCGGAGCCGCCTTCATTCATGATGGCAAACTCCTCCATGGCCGTCTCCATCCCGAGGTTGGTCACCTTCTTATTCCTGACTTTGATACCGCGATTGGAAAAAATACAAATAAGTGCCGATTCCACACCTCCTGCTTCGAAGGAAGAGCCGCAGGACCGGCTATTGAAGAACGCTGGGGCACTCCCGGCAACCTACTGCCCGAAGACCATCAGGCTTGGAATCTCGAGGCGGAATATCTCGCAGCAGGTTGCGTTACCCTCACCGCAGTCTGGTCCCCCGACATCATTATTCTCGGTGGAGGAGTTATCCAGAAACCCGGCCTTCTTCCAAAAGTCCGGAATGAATTCAAGAAGCAGTCAGGAGATTACTGGCCCTTACCTCCACTTAAAGAATACCTCACCATGGCTCAGCTTGACCAGGAAGCCGGGATCATTGGCGCACTTATGCTGGCCGAAAAAGCCCTACAGGAAGCAGCTATTGGCTAGCCATTCACCCAAGGACACTAAGTCGCCCGGTTGAGTCACCGATGCGCTCTTCTTGAACGCCGACTTTGTCCATTAGGCTGAGGAACAGATTTGTCATAGGAGTCTCCACCGGAGCCACGAGGTGACTGCCAGTCTCGATTTTTCCACCAGCCTGACCCGCTTGAATAACAGGGAGACGATAATGCTGGTGACGATCCGGATCTTCGAGGCCACTGCCCCAGACCACTTGCGAATTGTATAGGAGACTCTTGCCGTCCGGATCCTTCTTTGACCGCATTTGCTCAATGAAGTAGGCCAGTTGACGCGAATAGAACAGATCGATTTGCGCCAACTTATCCAACTTCGTTGGATTGCTCTGATGGTGAGAGAGCGAGTGATGCCCTTCCGGAACACCAATCTCATTGAAGCTTCGATTAGTTCCGTCGTGAGAAAGAAGAAAACTTGCCACTCTTGTAGAATCGGTCTCGAATGCGAGAACCAGCATATCCATCATCAGACGAACATGCTCTTCAAACGAATCAGGAACATCCTTGGGCGCAGGAATACCAGGATCCCCCGGCAAACCAAACCGCTCGTTTTTTTCAATACGGCGCTCAATCTCACGAACACCATTCATATATTCATCGAGTTTGTGCTGGTCATTGCGGCCCAACTGGCGATTGAGCGCTTTGGCATCCTCCATAACGAAATCAAGAATCGACCGCTGCCCTTCATTTCTGAGTTCAAAACCCTTGCTTCTCTCCTCTCGCGATCCCGCACCGAAAAGGCGCTCGAACACAAGCCGTGGGTTTGACTCCGGCGTCATCGGTGTCGTAGCCGAACGCCATGAAAGATTATACTGGTATGCACAAGAATAGCCAGAATCACAAACCCCACTCTTTCGCACAGGATCGCATGATAATTCCAGAGACGAAAAACGCGTTAAATTACCAATTTGATTGGCAATTACCTGATCAACTGAAATGCCCAACTTGATATCTGCCCCTGCAGTTTTCCTTGGTCGCGCCCCAGTGAGAAAACTTGCATTTGCGCGAGCATGATCACCTCCACCATCAACCCCAGGCATTCCTTGCTCGTGCTTCAGATTACTGAAGAGATTGAACTCGTCACGATATTTGGCGTAGGGCTCGTGGGTCGCATTTAATTGGTAGGCTTTCCCTTTTCCAGCAGGCCGCCACTTTTCAACATTCACTCCATTAGGTTTGTAGAGGAAAGCCGTTCTCAAGGGCATTCCTGTATCCGTGGTTGCCAGCCTTTGCTCTCGATTTGCGGCAGACGCCGAGCGATGCAGAAACGTTTCAAATATCGGAAGAGAAACCGCAGCGCCGAGTCCACGAAGAAAATTGCGGCGCTTAGAGTTTGAGTGCATTGCAAGAAAACGGTAGCGAACAAACTCGGAAATCTCAAATCACGCAATCGGGTAAGTCATCGATATCATTGCGGCTACTAGCACCGGTCCGTTCCGCAGCCTTTACGACTTATGTCGCTGGTAGCATCTTATTATCTGGGGAAGCGGCGATTGGAACGCCAACTTGAGCCTGCAGGCAAAAAACTTCGTTCCCCCTTTCAATTTGCGGAATGAGGAAATGCAGTTATCAGGTTGCGTATGCTCACCATCCGTAAACTCAAGAAATCCTATGGCGGCCGAATTCTTTTCGAGGGTGCCGACCTGCAGATCAATTATGGAGAGCGCGTCGCCCTCGTTGGGCCAAACGGAGCTGGGAAATCCACAATTTTCCGTATTATCCTTGGTGATGAGGAAGCTGATAAAGGAACCGTCGAGCGAGACGAATGGACGCTGACTGGTTTCCTGCCTCAAGAAAGTGAAGATGTAGGCGACTACACAGTCCTCGAAATTGCTACGGGTCGGGCCGGCATGCTTCAGAACTTAGAGACGACTTTAAAATCTCTGGAAGACGCAGGAACCGTTGAGGTCCCTCAATATTATGAAGCCCAAGCTAAATTCGATGCTCTTAATGATCCAAAAGTAGAGGCAAAAGCCAAGGAAATGCTCCGCGGTCTAGGCTATGAAGAGGATCGTTTCGAGAGCCCTGCCAAAGAGATGAGTGGGGGCTGGATCATGCGGGCACACCTTGCGCGCCTTCTCGTCATTGAGCCTGACCTTCTCATGCTTGATGAGCCCACTAACCACCTTGACCTGATGTCGCTCCTGTGGTTTCAGGACTATCTAAAGAACTACTCCGGGGCCGTTCTGATGATTTCACACGACCGTCAGTTCATGGATGAACTGGTCGAGTCAGTCCACGACATTGACGAGCGCAAACTCATTGCCTACACAGGCAACTACTCTGACTACCTCAAGCAGCGGCAGGAAAACTACGAGCGTCAAAATCAGGCCTACAAGAACCAGCAAAAACAAATCAAGGAATTGCAGGAATTTGCCAACAAGTTCCGCAACGTTTCTTCTAAAGCGTCTCAGGCTCAGTCCAAGCTAAAAGAAATTGATCGCATGGACAAGATTGAGAAGCCAATGGCTCCAAAGAAGCCTTTCCGCTTCCAAATCCCGGAGCCTCCTCGTGGTGGCCAGAAAGCTCTAGCGCTTAATACTATAGACTTCGCGTATGGCGAAAACAAGGTGTATGAGGGTCTCGATTTCGAGATCGAAAGAGAAGAAAGAACGGTTCTCGTCGGGCCAAACGGGTCCGGTAAATCAACTCTTCTCAAGCTGCTTGCGGGCGAGTTGACCCCCCAAAAGGGAGAATACAAACCGGGACACAACGCTAAGATCGGCTACTTCTCTCAGCACCGCGCCGCATCGCTAAACCCGAACAACTCGGTTCTTTCCGAAGTACTTGAAGCCGCACCAACTCTTCGCGAAGACGAAGCGCGAGGAATTCTTGGATCCTTTATGTTCCGGAAAGAGGAAGTCTACAAGATGACCAAGGTGCTCAGTGGAGGCGAAAAAAGCCGACTTAATCTTGTGAAGTTTCTTGTCGATCCTCCAAATATCCTACTGATGGATGAGCCGACGACTCACCTTGATATCTTGACTGTGGAGTCCTTGATCCTCGCTTTGGCAAACTACCAGGGCACCCTCGTTTTCATCTCCCACGATGTCCACTTTATCAACGAACTAGCGACTGACGTGATTCACGTAGCAAACGGAAATGCCAAACGCTACCACGGAGATTGGACCTATTTTATTGAGAAATCCGGGGCCGGCGATGAGCGAGCAGCTCTAACAGCTGACTGATTGCCGTATATCCAGTAACGTCTCTGCGGACTATGCGTTCTTATGTGTTTTGCCTACACAGATATATGAGATTTTACATCTACTTGTTCTGGTTTGCTGGCCTTTCGATACATTCTCACGCACAGACTCCTTTTGCTTCCAAGCAAATCCCCGAGTTAGAATCGCTTCCCGACCGGACTCAAGAACTGCAACGCCTCATTGACGAATCGGAGGGGAATTTAATTCTCAAGGCAGGAATCTATCGAATTTCCGCTTCACTTTGCTTCCCTCTCCAACAGAAACAAAGCACGATTATTCGAGCCCCCCATGGCCCGGTCACCCTTGTCATGGACGGACCGGGCCCCGCCCTCAAAATCACCGGGTCACATGAAGGAACCGCGAGCCCGAAAACCTTCGATTATCCAACCTGGAATGAGCGGATGCCAATGATCGAAGGGATCGAGATTATCGGTAATCATCCGAAAGCAGATGGTATAGCCCTTGTGCGTTGCGTCCAACCTTCCATCACTAGGGTCGCAATCCGGTGGTGCCGTCACGGCATTCGTCTAGTCGAAAGGAATCGCAACGTAGTTATCTCTGATTGTCACCTCTATGAGAACTCTGGAGCAGGCCTTTACCTAGACGATGTTAATCTTCATCAAATTAATGTAAGTAACTCTCACATCAGCTACAATCGTGCTGGGGGAATCGTCGTCAAAGATGGGAATGTCAGGAATCTCCACATTACCGGCTGCGATCTCGAGGGAAATATGCCCGCAGACGATACTCCAACTGCCGCCGCTAACATCCTTCTAGATGTTTCGGGATTTCCTAACGATAAGACTCGATCCATCGCCGAGGTTGCCATTACAGGCTGCACGATCCAACACAGCTCAAATTATAGCGGCCCCTCCTATGAATCCCTCGCTCCCGGAGGCGCCAACATCCGAATTTTTGGAAAAGAAATTTGGCCTATCGATTCCGTCACAATTACAGGAAACGTAATCAGTGACACCTCGGTCCTGATTGATATCAACACTGCCACAGATATCGCTATTAATGGCAATACCTTTTTCGCCCCAAATCCAGATTTCCTTCACGCCACAAACTGCAAGCGCCTAAATTTGGGTGGAAACACTTTTAACCCCAGACAATTCAACCGGCCCGGACGACTGGTCTTCAAGGAGTGCGAAGCGAGTATCATTTCCAACTGCACGTTTCATGCGCTCGGGGAAGAAAACGGCGCCATCAGCCTAAGCCGCTGCAACAACATGATCCTGTCCGACAATATTATCTCTCAAGGCAAAAGCGGGCTTCTAATCGAAAAATCTAAAAACATTACGGTTAGGAATTGGTCCGTATCCGGGATTCCAGAGGGTGAACTGATTCGGCAGGACAGCGAATCCATCGTAAATCGCTAATCTCGCTCAGTTCCATCCCGTCGGCGCCTCATCCCCTTGAGCCGACCCAGACCCGAAAGATAAATCGAGGTTCCACTGAGCTTTTTGGGAGGTATCGATGATGAGTTTACAGAGCGAGTGGAGAATTTGTTCATTCAGCGCCAACTCAATCCCTTCCCCTTTTTCCGGATGCAGGCAGAGCATCGCTCGCGAACTAGGGCCCGGTTTTATGGCCACACTGAAAAGAAGAGTTGGCGCGTCACCCAGCGGTAAATAACTGCTCTCTAGATAGGCCGTATCAAAATCGCCCTGTGACACCACTTCGTTGTGCTTTATTTCCTGCTCAGCCGATTTGGCAAGCTCATCTTGAACCGGCGCAGGAGATATGGCCTTGGCACTTTTCCCAGCCTCATTCACCACTCGAGCAAGCGTCTTCCAGAGGATTGCGGTGTAACGACGGGTCATCCAAAAACGGAACTCTTGTCTGTTCTTCGTATTCAAGCGAAATAAGACCCGATCCTCTGACGAAATATACGACATCTGGATCTGATGCATCTGACTCATAACGGAAATTACCTTGTAAACTTCAGCGTGGGAAAATCAGCCAAGTAACTCGCTCAAATAAACAGATTCTTCCCGCTTGATCGACTCTTGAGCAGCGAGACAAACCGCCACAGCAAGACGAGCGGATTCGCCATCATTAAGCGGTTTCACCCCGTCTTTAATGCAGTTCACGAAATGCTCTAGTTCCGGCTTGATTCCCCTGTCGACTCGGCCGGAACTATCCACGAAATTAGCGGCATCCCCGTCGTCCGCAATCTGCATCCGGAGAACTTCGGAATGGTCAAATCGATGATGGACTAATTCCAGTGCCTGATTCTTCGTATCGATCCGCCCCTTATCTCCGCATGCACCAATCTCACACTCACCTCCATGAGGAGCAAAGAGACACAACTCCAGAGTAGCCCGTCGCCCTCCTTCGTATTCGATCAAAACTTGCGCATTATCGAGAATTTCCCGATCCTTTAGAACGTTAGTGCCGCCATGAGCTGAAACACGAAGAGGCATCTGATCCATCATCCAGTTAAATAAGTCTATATGGTGCACGTTCTTCTCAAGGATAGTCCCACCGGTGAGGGCTTCGCTCGAACGCCATCCGGGACGCATCGGTCCTCGAAATTCACGGCACCACATCAACTGAAGGTCCCCTACTTCACCCCCGTCGATCATCCTTTTCATGTGCGAATATAATTTTTGGAATCGCATCTCGTGTCCGATCTGGAGGACACGGTCTGCCTCAGCAGCTTGGTTAATAATGCGGTTGCAATCCTCAACTGTAAGCCCCAGGGGCTTTTCACACATCACGTGCTTTCCTGCTTTTAGCGCAGCCATGGCAGCCTCGTAGTGCTGGTCATTAGTCAAGGCGACAATTACCGCGTCAACCGCCTGATTCTCAACCACGTCCCGCCAATCCCTGCTGATTTGCAGCTCATCACCACCAATAACCTTCGCTGCCTCAAGACTTTCCTCACTCCGAGAACTAACCGCAATAGGCTTAACTCCCTCAATGAGAAGAAGATTCCTTAGGTGCGCTTCCCGCCCGAACCAACCGGCGCCAAGTAGACCGAAATTCATATACTGCTAGTATTAGGTTAGGTCGGGCCCACCATCAAGCCCACACATTTAGTAGCACTACCCCGCCGACAGCTACAAATGCCCCAACAATCGCGAGACGGGAAGGGTGATCGTGTTCGTTCCAGGCGGCAAGGGGAATCATAACAATGGGTGTCGTTGCTACAACAGCAAGAACAATACCTCCCTGAAGATTGCTCAGGGCCCACTGAAAACAACTCACACCAATCACGGGACCGAATAAAGCCGCGCCCAAAAGCCACGGAGCCAACTCTCGATCAAGCGGATTTCCCCATTGCTTCCACCGTTTCCTTTTGCTGAAGAGTCGAATCAAAACAACCACCACAGCCGCAAAGATAAAACCTGCTACCACTCGCTGAAAAGCAGCGCTGATTCCATTAATGGTCATTCCGACCTCAATTGCTGCTTCTTCCGCCCTGCGACTAATCACAGCACCGGTTCCCTGTCCAAGACCAGCTACAATCGCACAGATCACTCCAAAGCCGAAATTACCGCGGCGAGTCATTTTTTGACTTGAGTTGGTGCTGGGACGAAGCGCCATGGTAACACCAACCAGGGTAATGGCGGCACAGACCGCAATGCTCCAGCTTATCCCGTTGCCAAGCCAGGCCCACTCCAACCCCATGGCAAAGAGTGGAGCAAGGCAAAGATTAAGAAGGATAGTCAGCCGTGAACCGATCCTTTCGTATGCCAAAAAGAGGGCGACATCTCCCACTCCAAATCCAACCACACCGCTCAAAAGAAACCAAAGAAACGGGGCTCCCCCCACGGAATCAGGCCAAGCGATTAAAACGATGAGACCGAGGACGACAGCCGCAATGAAGAGCCTTACCGCATTTCCCCAGATACTACCCAATTGAATAGCTACACGCTGCCCCGTGACAGCTGACAAGGCAAAGAAGAGGGTGGTTAGGATTGCTCCAATCATATTCAGGCAACCTGCGATGAGTGGTTGCAAACGCAGTTGCAAAGGCAACTCTATCCGGGAAGATTTGTAAAGCTCATGCCTTCACCTGAAACTCCAGCCCCCTTTATTCTCGCGAACGGAGAACTGGTCCCATCCGACACTCCAGTGATCCCGGCTAATGACGGATCCATTGCTTTCGGCCAAGGCATTTTCGAAACTCTAGCCGTTTACAAAGGAGAAGTTTTCGCGCTAGAACCGCATCTCGAACGGCTAAAGGCTGGTGCGGAACGATTGAAACTTTCAATTCCTTCCCCGGAAGCCATTAGCGAGCAGATCGGAAAGATATCTGAAGCTAATCAGCTGAAAATTGCTTCGCTGGCACGCCTGCGAATCACGGTCACGCCATCCTGTGTTCTCTTAACAAGTTCGACTGAAGTCAAACATTCCGAATCTGCCCGCGCCGTCACAGTCTCATTTGCTCGCAATGAGAAGGGTGCCCTTTCCGGTTTTAAAACCATCAACTATGGTGAGAATATCGCGGCCAAGGAAATAGCAAAGCAGGCCGGTGCCGACGAAGCCATCTTTCGCAACACCCGAGACGAGCTTTGCGAAGGATCGTGGTCTAATATATTTGTCCAAATGGGTGGCAAGTGGTTCACGCCACCTCTGAACAGCGGCTGCCTCCCCGGTATCACTCGCGCCACTATTTTGGCACTGAACACAAAAGATCTGCCGAAAGTCTCGGCATCAGCGATCTCGATGGAAGATCTGAATCTAGTCGAGTCAGCTTTTTTGACTTCGTCCATTCGAGAAATTCAGCCCCTTTCCCACATCGACGGCCGCTCTCTTCTCGGAGTGAATTGCCCTGATAGCCAGGCGTTTCGAGCGGCTTATCGCGAAAAAGTCCGCGCCGTGGTTTGAGTCCCTGCCTACGCGATTTCGTGAGAGAGCCGGTGCCGCTTTAGCATTGCGGTATGACGAAGAAGTAGCCACGCTTAGACAATGCGAATTGACCCACTTACCCTCGCCGTCATATCGATAGGCCTCATTCCTGCGGGCTCAATGGCCGTCGATTTCAGGAAGGACATTCTGCCTGTCTTTGAAGCCAAATGTATTGAATGCCACCGAGCTCCCTATGAAGAAGACGGTCGCATGAAAAAGCCAAAAGCCGGTCTGCGCATGGATGCTGCCTGGGCAATCAAGATGGGGAGCAACAACGGGACAGTCCTAACCGCCGGCAATCCCGAGGACAGTGAGCTCCATTACCGCATTACGCTGCCAAAGGACGATGACGACTTTATGCCGCCTGCCGGCAAGGCTGAACCGCTAACGACAAGAGAGCTCACCCTATTCAAGAAATGGATCGAAGAGGGCGCTGACTTTGGCGGCTGGGTCGGCAATCTTGAG
>DCQY01000020.1:0-17481 GCA_002323995.1 Akkermansiaceae bacterium UBA1506
CTGAAAGCTGGCCTTTTCCGAGCTCGTATCAGCCAGATTTGTCTTTCTGATGAAAATCCTGAAACTCCTCTTTTCACGGAGCCTCCAGTTGGCCGGGCTCTTTTGTGCCGCGCTCACAATCCCAGTCGCTGCCCAGCAGAGCGTTCCGCTGGGGCCCCGACTTGGCGCTCTCCCAACACCCTCAACCACCACCCCCCCGATCGAATCGACCCAGTCTGAGGACGTGCAGGCTGACATCTCCGAGGTCGCCCTTGATGCTATTGTTAGGGTAGAAGTTGACACCAAGCAACCCAACTACCGCGTCCCATACAATATCGGAGGTATGAGCAGCGGAAACGGCACCGGCTTCCTCGTCGGTCCGAACAAATTCCTTACCAATGCCCATGTCGTAAGTAATGGACGCCTCATCTACATCAAAAAAGTAAGCGATCCAAAGCCCTACAAGGCTAGAGTCGTCCATGTCGCTCACGATTGCGATCTTGCTATGATCGAGATTGAGTCTGAAGACGAGTTTGCAGGAGCCTTCAGTGGCATCGAGCCGCTATTCATTGGCGGCATTCCAAAACTCAACACAACGGTTGTTGCGGTTGGCTACCCCATCGGCGGTGAACGCATTTCAGTCACTCGTGGGGTCGTGTCGCGAGTCGACTTTAGAACTTACAGCCACTCTGGAATCGATAACCATCTTACCATTCAGGTCGATGCAGCTATCAACCCGGGAAACTCCGGTGGCCCTATTCTCCAAAATAATCAAGTCGTCGGGGTTGCTTTCCAAGGCTACTCGGGTTCTGTCGCTCAGAATACCGGATACATGATCCCCGTGCCCGTCATCGAACGCTTCCTGAAAGACGTAGAAGATGGCTCTTATGATCATTATGTCGACCTCGCTACCAGTGTCCTAAACATTCTCAACCCAGCCCAGCGTCGCGCTCTTGGTCTTCCCAACGATGGTATTGGCGTGATGGTTTCTGAAGCTGATGCCGCAGGCTCAGCCGGCGGCATCCTGAAGACAAAAGACGTTCTCCTTTCAATCGATGGCTATTCGATCGCTTCGGACGGATTCATCGAGATCGAGGGTGAGAGAGTTGATCTAAACGAAATTATTGAGCGCAAGTATGCCGCCGACACCGTCGACCTTGAAGTCTGGCGCGATGGTCAGCAGGAGGAGATCAATATCGAACTGAAACGATTCATCCCCTACCTGATAAAGGCAAATCAATACGATAAGCAACCCAACTTCGTTCTCTTCGCCGGGCTCCAATTTCAACCGATGGACCGAAGTGTGATGAGCTCGCACTCGATTACCAACCTGCGCAGCCGCTATCATTTCAACTACTTCAGTCAAGATGAGATTTACCGCGAACGCCCCCAAGTCGTCATCCTGACAGAGGTGCTCCCGGATTCCTCAAATACCCATCTGCAACCTTTCGTTCAGCAAATTGTCGATTCGATTAACGGCAAGAAGATTCGCCTTCTGCAGGACGTCTATGACGCCCTCAACGGTGAAAGTGCCGAAGAAGGTCGCGAAGACTACCATGTCATCCGCCTGCTGGGAGAGGGACGTCCTTTGGTTCTCAAACGAGATACCGCAGAGGAGGCCCACGAGCGCATCATGTCCAAATACAACGTGAGTGTTGATCACTTCATTGAGGAACCCGAGATACTGGAACTGGAGGGCGTTGGAATCTTCGAAGAGTCCGATGAAGCGTCGGAATCGGACGACCCAGAGAACGATGACGCGAGCGAGGCCGCCTGAAGAAGAACGCACAACTCACTCAGCCAAACCATTAAGACTATGCCAGCCTTCAAATTCCTCTTACTCCCCTTTCTATTCGTGGTAGGATTAAACCTCCCTACCGACTCAAAAGGAGCGTCACCGGAAAAGTCCATTGTCAGGGTTAACGCGACCCTGCAAAGTTACAACTTTCTTCGACCGTGGGAAAAGGGAGCTCCTACTCCGCGGCGCGGGCTCGGAGCTGTCCTCAGCAATAACCGCGTCCTTGTGACCGCAGAGATGTGTGTCAACTCCACCTATCTCGAACTCGAGCACCCCTCAAGCGGGGCACGTGTTCCGGCGAAAATCGCTGCCTTAGATTACGAAGCCAATCTGGCGATTCTGGAGCCGGCTCGTGATCCTAACAAAATTTTCGATGGGCTCGAACCATTGGAACTCGACTCGTCTACTAAGGCCGGTGACACCCTTGAAGTCTGGCAAATCGAAGACAATGGGGACGGAGTATCCACTGATGTCGATGTTCTCCGCGTCAATGTCGGGCGCTACTTCATCCCAGGATCAGTCTTTCTGCTATATGAGGTCAAAGGATCCCTCCAAGCTCGCGTCAACAGCTTCACCCTACCGGTCGTGAGAGACGGCAAGCTTGCCGGAATGCTACTCAGCTACTCATCGAAGGAGCAGACATCAAGTGTCCTTCCCACGCCGATTATCGAGGCATTTCTGGCCGATAGCGAAGACGGTAAATACGAAGGATTTCCCAATCTGGGCATCAGCTACGCCCAAACTCTCGATGAAACTCTTCGCGAGTTTGTCGGGCTGAATGGTCCGGGCGGCATCTTTATTCGCCAGATCGCCGAGGGAAGTTCTGCCGATATGGCTGGTCTGGAGAAGGGCGACGTCATCGTTTCCATTGATGGCCACCCCATTGATGCACGTGGCAACTACGAACACGCCGACTACGGAAAACTCAGTTTCTCACAGCTGGTGCGCGGAGGAGCAAAGATCGGCGACATCGTCAGCGTCGACCTCATCCGTGATTCCGAGCCGATGACTGTTGAAGTCAAGCTCACTCGAAAGCCGGCGGAAGATTACCTCATCGACCCTTACATGTTCGATCGCGGCCCCAAATATGTAATTTTCGGTGGTCTGATCTTCCAGGAACTTACCCTTCCTTATCTCGAAAGCTGGGGGGAGGACTGGCCGAACCGTGCTCCTTTCAAGCTTGTCTACGCTAACGCCAATCCAGAGTCCTATGAAGAGGAAGGTCGGGAAAAGCTAGTTTTTCTTAGCAACGTGCTGAAAACTCCAAGCACGCTCGGTTATGAAAGTCTCAATTCCGCGATCATTACCAAGGTCAATGGAAAAACTATCAAAGACATTCAAGACCTCGCTAATGCCCTCAGCGAAACCCAGAAGGACGGCATCCATGCGATCGAATTCAACGATTTCCCGAAAATTATCTATGTCGATGATCAAGCCTCGCGGTTTGTAAATGAACAACTAATCGAATACGGCATCAATAAGCTCGAACGCCTTGAATAGCTGGATCCGCGACATTTCGCGAAGTGCAACAAGAGCCGTTGACAATTCGATCCGAGCCCTTAAAGTTGCGACCCTTCCCGCGTGAAAGGATGGGTTTCCCCATTTCACAAAGTTGAAGGACCGTCTGCACGGTAACGCCGGTAACCTCCGGAAAGCCACGCATTCAGTTGAAACGAAACATTTTTAAACGGAAGAGATGAAACGGACATATCAACCATCCAAGCGTTCCCGTAAGAACCAACACGGGTTCCGTGCCCGCATGTCGACCAAAGCCGGCCGCGACTTGCTCAAGCGCCGCCGTCAGAAAGGTCGTAAGCGCCTCATCCCCAAAGGGGCTGAGCTTAAGTTTAAGCGCCACACTGTCCAGCACGGCAAGTAATTCGTGCCGGAAACGGTCGGCTGTCTAGATCCGGTCGAAGGCAGCACCTCAGGGACCATGAAGCTTCCCCGTAGCAGGCGAATCACTCGCCGGGGGGATTTCCAGCGAATCAGGCAATCAGGCCAATCCATTCGAGGGAAGCACCTCGTCTTGGGCTATCTCGCTGACGAAGATTTGCCAGAACCTTTTAAGTTGGGCCTTATCACCACGCGTAAACTCGGAAATGCCGTGACTCGAAATCGATTCCGACGCCTCATGCGGGGAGTCATTCACCGGACCGGAGAAAAAATCACGCAAGGGCACTGGCTGGTTATTATTGCTCGCCACAGCGCAGCAGAGGCCAAATCAGAGCAATTAGAAAAGGAATGGAAATGGCTGCTGCACAAAGCCGGTCTCATGAGACGGGAAGAGGGGGTTTGACTGATGAAAAAAATCCTCACCGTTCTCTACAGGCTTTATCAGGTTGTCTTTTCCCAGCGAGCCCACTTTCCTTTATATTTTATCGATCCTGTAATCATCAGCGGCCCATTTCGTGGCTCCAGCCAGAGCATCTGCCACATCTACCGCTACCATACCTGGAGTTGGCAAGGTTACGATATCCCTCCCGGGTGGGAAGAATTTGTAGAAAAACACCCAGATGCCGCTTAAGTAGGCCGTCGGTGCCGCTCGAAGGAGCCGGGTCAAGGGTGCCAACACAAACAACCATAGAAGTTTAATTGTCGTGAAAAACATGGATCGTACATCGTGGATCGGGGTCTTAGCCTGCCTTGGTCTACTGTTTGCATGGGGATTCTGGAATACCAAGGAAGCCGCCAAGCGCGCCGCTGAAGCCTCTAAAACTGCAGCTGCCGAGGAAGCCAACAAACCCAAGGTTTCACAAACACCCGCTCCGAAGACAACCAAAGAACCAACGGTGACGGAAAAATCACCGACTGGATCCGTCGGCGTCGCGACTCACGTCATCGAAAACAATCTAGTTCGTTTCATCTTTACCAACCAAGGCGCCGGACTCTCAACGGCAGAATTGAAAGAGTATCCTAAAAATGTGGGTGTTGATGATCTCGTTTCTATCAACGCAGTCGGAAAAGCGGCCGTTGGAGCCCTCTCAACCGGTCATGATGCTTTTGATACCACCAACTGGGAAGTAAAGAGCGCGACGGCCACTGCCGTCAGTTACGAGACAGTGACGCCCGAAGGATTTGCCCTAAGCAAGACTTTCACCCTCGCGGACGAAGAAACTGATCCACACAAAGTCAAGCTGTCGTTGACGATCAAAAATGCAGCTGAGACGCCGCTGGTGCTGGAAGGTAAATATTTCTACCTCGGCTCAGCCTCCCCTCTCCACCTCAATGAGTGGTCCATGCAGATTGGCATGTTCTGGATGAATAACGATGGCGACTTTGAATACAAGACGGTCGACCACTATGGCGGACGCAAAGTGCTTGGAATCTTCGGAAAGAATGAAATTCCTTCCGACAGCTTCGCTTTGGATTCCCTGAAATGGGCTGGCGTGAACGACCAGTTTTTCACAACCGTCGCGATTCCAGAGGCTCCCTACCCCGCCCAACTTTGGGGCAGTCGAATTGCCGTCATAGTCGAGGATGACGCTGAAGCCTCTGCCAAGAAGCGAATGGCCGCCGCAGAAGCCGCTATCGGGCTTCCCAAGCTGACGATGAATCCCGGCGACCAGCAGACGCTGAACTACGATATTTATCTTGGTCCAAAGGAATATTCCCGCATCACGGGGCTTGGCGATGGCTATGTCGATGTGATGCACTACGACGAAATTCCGATCTTCGGTTGGATGTTTGGCTGGGCGATTAAGCCACTCGCATCCTGGCTTATTCAGGGGCTCGTTTTCTTAGAGGGCTACGTCCAAAGCTACGGAATCGCGATCATACTCATCACTATTCTCATTCGGCTTCTCATCTGGCCCGTTTACGCCAAATCGGCACGCTCCATGAAGCGCATGTCCAAGTTGACGCCGATGATGAAAGAGCTCCGCGAAAAGCACGAAGACGACCCTCAGAAACTCAACGAGGAGACGATGAAGTTGTACCGCACCTACAACATCAATCCCCTCGGTGGCTGTCTGCCAATGTTCATACAACTGCCGGTTTTCCTCGCCTTCTATCGAATGCTCTGGAGTGCAGTCGAACTTCGTGGTGAATCCTTCATGTGGGTGGATGACCTTGCTTTGCCCGACACCCTCTTTGTGATTCCAGGTATCGGGATCCCGTTCAACCTGTTGCCCATTCTCATGGGTATCACGAGCTTTATTCAGATTGCGATCACCCCCAAAACTGGCGACAAGACCCAGCAGATGATCTTCATGCTGATGCCAATCATCTTTCTTGTCATCTGCTACAATTTCGCGGCTGCGCTCGCCCTCTACTGGACAGTATCCAACGCATTCTCCATCCTTCAGACTTGGCTTATGAACAAGCTACCCGAGCCTGAACTCAAGAAGCGTGAGGGTGGAGGCAAAAAATCGTTCATGCAACGCATGCAGGAACAGGCTGAGGCTGCTCAAAAAGCCAAGGCCAGTGGTGGTGGCGTTACCGGCAAGAGCCGCACCGCCATGCCGGGAGAAAAAGGAGCCCGTCACACCAGGGGCAAGAAAAAGCGCCGTTAATTCGAACAGGATTCCCATCAAACTCTCTCTGCTATGGATCACCTTGAAGTTGCCCAAGAGGTTCTCGATTCCATTCTCGGTTATCTCGGATTCCCCGTATCAGTTGAGATCGATCGAAATGCCGAAACACTGAACATCGCTTCGAACGATCCCAAGCTTCTCATTGGGCATCGCGGCGAACGCCTCGAAGAAATTCAATACCTGGTCAATCGGATCGTGCAGGATCGTATCCCTAACGCTCCTCGATTTAAGGTTGATATCGATAGCTACCGGGCGGAGCAGGAATACCGAATGATCGAGGAAGCGGACACAGCGGCCGTTCGCGCGGTTGCAACTGGCAAATCAATTAAGCTAGAGCCGATGAACTCCTACCAGCGGCGCCTTATCCACAGCCATTTCAAGGACCATCCTGAAGTGAAGACCTGGAGCCCGAGTGACTCCGCTAGACTTAAGCGAATATCCGTTATTCCAAAAAACGAAGGAAATTCGAGCTCAGAAAGCGCTTCTTGAGCCTGTTTCTTTACAAAAAGGTTGATTTTTTTAATTTTTGCGCTATGCGCAGAAGCCTGTACATTCCCGCCCGCCATTGAGTTTGAACCATTTATCGTGAACCACCTGCGACTCGCCGAACCATCCCATGTCCGAAGAAGCTCCCAATATCATCGCGTTTCCGGAGCCGGATAATGAGGGCAGTTCCGCCAAAGTAGGAAAAAGATCCAGCATTATGAGAAGTGACCTAGTAGAAGAGGCATCAAAAACCATTCCTGAGCCACCGGTTCTAATCAACCTCGTCTCAGCACGAGTGAAACAGCTGAATCTTGGCCGAGCCCCGCTCGTGCAGGCCGATCACCGCATGGGAGCCGCTGATATCGCGCTTACCGAAATCATTGAAGGCAAGATTGCTGTCGATGAAGACGAAAATTGATCGGTGAGATCGTAGCTCAAGCCACCGACTCCACGAAATTCCCCCTCCCCCTTGCAGAGTCGCATTGGGAGATATATTTTGAAGAAGCCCCGGGCCACTCCGGCACGGGGTTTTTTGTCGGCGTAAACGATGGCTCTTTTCCAGATCAGCTCTGAGTTCAAACCCCAGGGGGATCAAGAACAGGCGATCGCCAAACTGACGAAATCGCTGACCGCAGGTAATCAGCATCAAACCCTGCTAGGGGTGACCGGCTCGGGTAAAACTTTTACTGTCGCCAATGTGATTACTGCGCTGGACAAACCAACGCTGGTGATGTCACACAACAAGACACTGGCAGCACAGCTTTACAGTGAGCTCAAAAGCTTCTTCCCAGAAAATGCAGTAGAATATTTTGTTTCCTACTTCGACTACTATCAACCTGAGGCTTACATCCCCCGCACTGATACCTACATCGAAAAGGACTCATCGATTAACGATGAAATCGAGCGTCTTCGCCTTTCGGCAATGAGCTCACTGCTCACCCGAAGGGACGTCATCGTCATTGCCAGCGTTTCCTGCATCTATGGCTTAGGATCTCCCGAAGACTATCAAAACATGATGGTGCCGGTGAGAGTCGGGCAAGAACTTGACCGGGATGAGCTCCTCAAGAACCTCGTCTCGATTCTCTACGAGCGAAACGATATCGACTTTTCCCGAGGCAAATTCCGGGTCCGTGGTGATGTGGTCGAGGTCTACCCTGCCTACCTCGATGAGACGGCCATTCGTGTGGAGTTCTTCGGGGATGAAATTGATCGAATTACCGAATTTGACCCTTTGACAGGAACCGCTCGTTCCCAACTTAACAAGACAACGTTCTACCCCGCCAAGCAGTTCGTCACACCCAAGGATAAGATGAACAAAGCGATCAAGGCTATTCGGGAAGAGCTTAAAGAACGCATCGAGCATTTTGAAAAAGACCAGCAATACCTAGAAGCTCAGCGCATCAAGCAGCGCACCGAATATGATATCGAGATGATGCAGGAAATGGGATTCTGCCAAGGCATTGAGAACTACTCGCGCCATCTCACTGGCCGCCCTCCCGGAGCCACTCCGGGCACACTGCTCGACTTCTTTCCGGACGATTTCTTCACCGTTATCGACGAGTCCCACGTCAGCATCCCACAAATCGGTGGAATGTACGAGGGCGACCGCTCCCGAAAGCAAACTCTGGTCAACTTTGGTTTTCGCCTCCCAAGCGCTCTGGACAACCGACCCCTGCGATTTGACGAATACATGGGCGCTACCAACCAGCGCCTCTACGTTAGCGCTACTCCTGCGAAATTTGAAATTCAGAACTCGATTGCTGGAAATCAGGACTACATCCCTCATCAGAGGAAAAAGATCGGGGAAGAGGAATTGGCCCCAGAACGGCTTCCCCGTATCTCCGGGAGCAAGCAGCCAGTGGATTCATTCGATGCTAACACGGAAGGTAAGGATCTTATTGTCGAACTAATCATTCGCCCAACGGGATTGCTTGACCCGGTCTTGACATTGCGCCCCCTCAAAGAGCAGATCGATGAAACCATCGAACTCTGCCGACAGCGTATCGAAAAAGGTGAGCGGGTCCTCGTCACTACCCTGACCAAGCGCACTGCCGAAGACCTCACTGACTACCTCAGAAATGTTGGCCTTAAAGTTCGATACATCCACGCCGATGTGGACGCCATCGAGAGGGTCGAAATTCTCCGAAGCCTTCGCGCTGCCGAGATTGATATTCTTGTCGGTATAAATCTGCTTAGAGAAGGCTTAGACCTGCCGGAGGTGAGTCTTGTCTGTATCCTCGATGCCGATAAAGAGGGTTTTCTCAGAAGCGAAACCAGCCTGATACAGACGGTCGGTCGCGCCGCGCGTCATATTAATGGTGAGGCCGTTCTCTTTGCTGACAAAATAACTGACTCTATCCAGTCACTGATAAATATCACCGAATACCGGCGTCGCGTTCAGCAGGAGCACAACGAAAAACACGGTATCACCCCACAGAGTGTGAAGCGCGGTATTCAGGAGACACTCAAGCTTTACTCCGAGGGTGAGGACGTCGAAAAGTCCCTCGTCGCCGATTCTGGTGAGGATATCGATACTTTGGCCGTAATCAGCGAACTCGAAGAAGAGATGCAGGAAGCAGCCTCCAAGCTTGAGTTTGAGCGGGCCGCGCTCATACGGGACCAGATCAATAAGCTGAAAAAGAACTCGGGAGATAGGCCTCTTCCAGTCAAAAAGAAGCGCTAACACTCCCGAGTCCCGTCACAGGCCTGCCGATTTGAGGACTTCCCAGCCTACCCACATGATCGCTAGGTCAATGATCATGTGACTGAACCAGACTCCTCCCATACTATTGGTGCGATGATAAATCCAACTCCACACAGCACCACCAAGACCGACACAGGCACCTAAAGTGAACGCCCATCCAATGGGGAAAAATTGACTCAGTACCACCACGTGATGGGAAGCAAATCCAACCGCAGCAACGAGTACAGCCACGCCTATCGGCATCAATCTTCTGGCATTTCCAAAAACAAACCAACGCCAGTAAAATTCTTCTAAGGCAGCGTGAAAAAAGGAAATAAATAGCGCAAAGAGAAGATAGTGATTCGCTACTCCAAGTCCGATAATTCGTTCGGAGATCCTTAAGACGTTCTCTCCCACGATCACTCCGAGCGGTGAGAATTTGAATAGATAAAACAGCAGCGCACTCACCGCAATTCCAAAGACAATCCCCTCGACCATCGAAATCTTGTGACGCCGTTTCAATGATCGATCGATCATTGGCTCCTTTAAGATAGAAAAAGTCGCTAGGATCGGCCAGCCAAGAAGAAAGATTTTCGCGGCAATGTAGAATCCATTGCCAAAAGCAGTGCCCGGAAAGAGAACAAAATAGAAAAAAGAAGACGCCAACGGAACCACTAGCGCTGGCAGCAGAACGACCCAGCGACGGCCTTGGTCGGATTGAATTTCGAGATCGTAATCACTCATTATAACACCCTGCCGCGCTGACTTAAGCTCTCAAATCATTATTTCCGATCTTGTGATCGACAGAAACGATGGCAATATTTCCCTCCGCCCCTAAAGTTAAGATAACTTAATCATTTAACTCGACCCTCTCAAAACCATGGCAGCTACCGTTGCAACGAACCTCAAACGTGGACAGTGCATCTCCTACAAAGGAGAGTCCGGTAAAGTTCTGAATCTTGAGCACCGCACCCCCGGCAAGGGTAACGCCCTGATCATGGCGACGATTCGTTCTTTCCAAACCGGTAAAACCAAAGACATCCGCTTCGCCTCGAGCGATAAAGTGGAAATCGTGCCTGCCGACACCGTAAAAGTAGAGTTCAGCTATTCCGACCAGACTGGTTACCACTTCATGGACACTACCACCTACGATACCATCACATTTCAAGAAGACTTCGTAGAAGACTGTAAGGATCTCCTCACCGACGGCCTCGCCGTCGACATCCAGTATGTAGCTGATAAGGCCGTTTCCATCGACCTACCTTCCAATATTGAGATGGAGGTGACAGAGTCCGCCCCCGGCGTTAAGGGCGATACTGCGACTTCTGCGACCAAAGAAGCAACGCTCGAAACCGGACTCCTCATTCAGGTGCCTCTCTTTGTCGGCCCCGGCGACCGTATTAAAGTCAGCAGTGAAGACAAAAAATACGTCGGTCGGGCCTAGTTCTCGCCTCCCTCTCCCGTGTCCCGAAAAAGACCGAAGAACAAGCGTAGCAGGAGTCGTAAATCGTCTCCAACCCACGGCTTGTCAGCTTTTGCAGCGGATTCTGCCAGCGGCCTCGCCCTGCTCGGTGATATCGCCGGTTCAAAGGCTGTAAAGTTTATCACCGGGCTTCTACTGCTGCCAGTCTGCTGGATTCTTCTTGAGACGTTTCTCGTTCTTCTGCAGGCGGACACTCTGGTCGGTCAATACTGGAAGTCGAAAGAGTTCCTTGCCTTCGGTCTCGCCAGCCTTCTCTCGATCACACTTTTTTTTGTGTGGCGGAGCCGAATCATGATGTGGCTTTACGTCGCTGGCCATGAACTCACCCATGCTCTCTTCGTTCTACTATGCCGCGGCAAAGTAACAAAGGTGCATATCTCCCCGGATGGAGGCCACATCCTGACCAACCGCAACAACTTTGTGATATCGCTCTCTCCGTATTTTTTTCCTTTCTACTCAGCAGTCGCTATTCTTGGGTGGGCAATTACCGAATGGATCATCAAAGACGCTGGCACTCTCGATCCTCTCTGGCTCTATGCCCTGATCGGATTCACTTGGATGTTCCACCTTACCTTCACTCTCTGGATGATTATTCGGGAACAACCCGATGTGGATCAAAACGGAAAGCTCTTTTCGTTTACCGTGATCTTTTCGGTCAACGTTTTGCTGATTTGCACGATGCTAATCGTGGCTTCGCCCACCGCCACCTTTAAAGCATTTGGACTCTCTCTATGGGCCAACGGCGGCAGCTTCTTCACTCGTTTGTCTGAATCCGCTCTGGAGATGTATGAGCTTTTTCCTTTCGGCTAGGTTCCGAAACAGCTCCTTCTTCAATCTCTTGAGCGTTCAACTCCCGAAGCAGCGCGTAAGCATCGCGATAACGAGGCGAATCCGCCAACGCATCCATGACATGACGCTTAGAACGAGCGGCGTCGTCGGGCTGAAGCACTCTAGCAAGCCGATAATTGACCTCGGAGGGATTCGTTGGCGCCAGCTTGAGTGACTTCTCAAACGCACCTACTGCCGCTTCGCGATTATCGAGCGCGGCATGTGCGCATGCGCTGCAATAGTGGGTTCGCTCTAGGAATGGATTGATCGCAGTGCTGCGACCGGCATTGGCGATAATACTTTCCCAGCTCTCCGTCTCGAAGCCCACGTCAATGAGCCTATTAAAGGAATCGAAAGCCTCAGCTGAATGAGAGGCAAATTCTTCGAGCGCGGCCAGCTCTCCTTCTTTATCGTCCATCTTGCGATATGCTGTCGCCTTCACACCATAGCCGTTGCCTGGCCCTGTGTAACGAGGAAGCAAGCCGATGAGACGATCCGCCTGTTTCACCACAGTCGCCCATTGCTCCTTCTCGATGAGATGCTGCAGGTGACTTTGTAAAGCCCAGAAATTCCTCGGATTTTTCTTTAAAAATGCAGCTACCGCGATTGAGCTGACCGGATTGACTTCCTCAGGGTCAGGGACTGTCCAATCGACATCCTTACCGAAATCAGTCGCAAGCTGCAGCGCTTCATCGCGAAAAGCGATCTCCAGCTCTTCCATCGGGATCGTGTGCGCAGCTATGGCCTCATTAATGAGAGAACCATCACCCAAATCTGCGAGAATCCCTCGGAGAGCTTCCATGCCGAAATTATCGACGATAAACTCCACCACCAACATAGATTGGTAGTAGGCAAACATGATGTGCTGACCACTCTTCGCTTGGAAAAAAGCCTGACTCATTTCGCTGATCGGGGTGAGCGCCTCTTCCTCAAGTATCATCTTTCGATAAGACGGCGTCATGGTCTGTCCCCAGAGAGCGTTGCGCTGGATTTCTTCGTAGACCGAAATCCCCTCACTTAGCCAACGTGGCATCTTGTTTTTAGTCGCTGTAAGCGTGACCACGTGACAATACTCATGCCAAAGAGTAGCCTCCCAGTTGTTTTTACCGGCCGTCACGCTGCCCGGGCTGTTCATAGTTACCACTGACCCAAAACAGACCCCGAGCAACCCCTGACCTCCGAGTGATCCAAAAGAGCGAATCGCGAAGTCCTGCTGGTTAGGATAGAACTCAACCAATGTTCGATCTTCTATGGTGAGGCCGTATTTCTCACCGAGGACCTTTTTTGCCTCGCTCAGGAGATCCACAACGCGATCACCATATATCTCGGCCTCCTCAACGGGTAACCGGATGATGAAATCATCTGTCTCGACAGAAGCGAAGCTTTCTATCTCCTTTTTGAGAATTTCTAAGTTATAAGCAAGGACATTATACTCATCAACTTCACCCACTTCGGCAGCAAGCGGCCATGCTCTATCGACCTCTCCAAGTCGCAAGTAATCCAGTGCCATTTGCAACTTGGAGGGCAGGAAATCCGGATCCATCTCGAGGGCCCGTATTTGGCTCTCAACTCCCTCGCGATAGCGGTATTTGCGTGACAGAACTCTCCCGATGAGGTAGTCGATTTCTGGATTACCAGACCAGACCTCAAGTGCCCGGTCTCGAGCCTCATTGAAGCCGGCTTTATCGTTAAATTGCAATTCCGCAAGAACCGCTCGGTAGGCAGCCGATCGCGGCTCCAGAGGATTCACTTTCTCGACCAGATCAAGAATCTCTTTTGCCTCGTCATAAAGTTCGAAATTGATTGCTGCCTCAGCCTGCAGAAGCATGGCTTCGGTGTGAAGCGGAGCTGCTTCTATCACCTTACTGAGATACTTTTCTCCAGTCTCGCGGTTATTGGGAAGGAAAGCCCTCGCAAGACCAAATAACAGATCAGGGTTATCCGGCTCCAGTTTCAAACCACCCTGAAACTCTGATGCCGCCCGCGCATAGTCATCTTTTCTAAGTGCCAGTTCCCCAGCCGCGATGAATGCATCGACAAGGCCGTCCGGAATGCTCTTTCCTTTTGGCTCTACTGCTTTGGCTTGGCCGAAATATTTTTCTAACACAACCGCAGGATCCGCTCCAAGAACAAGCGCTGCTTGCCCAAGCTCAACATAGTCACGCGGAGTGCGCTCACGCGTCGGGACGGAAGACGCGGCCCGATTGATGCCTGCCAACATTTTGGCTGCCTCGTCATCGCTCCCTGTTCGTGCAAAAAGTTCATGGGCTCTTAACAGGGCCCCAAGCGCATCAGGAAAGAGGTTGGTCGTTGCAATTGCCTCGTCAACCGCGTCGTCATAGCGCCCGATTTTTTCGAGGGCCTGAAAACGAAGGGTGCGCCACTCCCACGAAGGTTGTCCTCGGCTGAGGGAATAATCGCAGATCTGGATCACGAAATCATAGCCTCCCTGCTGGAAGATTTGTCGAACCCTCGGAAGATTGTCTTCGTCATAGAAGCGCTTGTAGTCTGCCTGCCCCATGACAGTTCCCGTGATGCCGCAGATACTGAGCGCGAAAAAAGCTCGCAAAATCATCGACTGAGAGTTGCGGAATGAACTCATAAAGTCCAATGAAACCGAAAATCCTGACTTGGTAAAGCACGTGAACCAGTCCAGTCATCCGCCTAGGTCGCAAAAAAATCGTGAGCCCATGAAAATTATCTTTTCAGTGAATCGCTCTCTCATCTTGCAAACACAGCCGCGAGGCGCTTTGATGCAGATCAACAGATTACTTTGACCGATCCTGAAACAGAAGCCGCTGGAGAATTCCCGGTGCCCGCTCCAGTCGCCGAAAACGAAGCTCAAGTCGCTTCGGAAGACTCTTCTACGCCCATATCCGAAAACACCTCGAAACCTTCCGAAAATACAGAGTCACTCATGGCATCGGAAGCGGGCGAAGTTAGTGAAAATGATTCAATTGCCAGTGCCGATATTGCTGACTTCCTTTACAAAGTGGAACTCGACATTTTCGAGGGTCCAATGGACCTGCTGCTTTACCTGATCAAGCGAGACGAGATCGATATATACGACATTCCGATCGAAAACATCACGAAGCAGTACATGGGCTATCTTGAGACCTTCAAGATGCTAAATATCGGCCTCGCTGGAGAGTTCCTCGTTATGGCGGCCAATCTCTGCTACATCAAAAGCCGCATGATGCTGCCTAAGCACGTGCAGCCACCCGAAGAGGATGCAGATGAAGAAGACCCACGCTGGGACCTGATCCGCCAGTTGATCGAATACAAGAAATTCAAGGATGCTGCCAACTATCTCGGTAATCGCGAATCCGAGGAACAGGAACGCTTCAAACGCAAGCCTGACAGAATCGAAACCAACAAAGAAGAGTCCCGCCCACTCTCCGAAGATGTCGGCATCTTTGATCTTATCCGGGCCTTTCAGAACATTGTCGACCGCTTTCAAGACGAAGGGTTCGGTGAGATCGTGGACGACACTTACACTGTCAGCGACAAGATTGACCATCTTCTCGAAAGGGTCGAACCTGGTAGGTCCATGTCGTTCGCTGAACTTTTCAAAGACGCAACGAGCAAAAACGAAATGATTGTTACTTTCTTGGCCCTGCTCGAACTGATGAAACTTAATTTTTTCTGCGTCCGGCAAGAGTCCATTCTGGGGGAAATCGAGCTTCAAAGAAACGACCAGTAGGATAGGAGAATCCGCTTTAAATTTGCTAATTTAGCAGCAGCTTATCTCCCAGCCCGAAAAACTGTTTTAAACTGCGTTAAATATGGAGCTCATTCACATCGTTGAAGCCCTGATTTTTGCTGCCCCTGAACCGATCTCATCTGCCGAGATCGCCAAGGCCGTGCGTCGCGCAGCGGCGGATCATGATGCTCCTTTTGCTCAACAACTTGGGAATACATCGCCAAAAGAAATCGATAGTGTCATTGCCGATCTGAACGAGCGACTCGGCCAAAGCGGCAGCCCGCTTGAATTGCGGGAAGGAAGTAGTGGCTGGCGCTTCTTTACTCACAGTGACTACGCTGACTGGATTCGCGCGCTCCTTCCCGAGATGCGCCCAGAAAAGCTGAGCCCAGCGGCGCTTGAGACTCTTGCCCTAGTAGCCTATCGCCAACCAATCACCAAGGCTGATATCGAAGCGGTCCGCGGTGTCTCAGTCGATGGAACGATCCAGAAGTTGATGGATCGCGGGCTCGTCCATATTGGCGGGCGCGCCGACTTACCGGGTCGACCCATGCTTTACGAAACAACGGAAGATTTTATGGAGCATTTCGGTGTGAAGGATCTCGAAGATCTTCCCAACGCGGATGAACTTCGTAAGGTCGAACTCCCCACTGCAGAATCAGACAAAGAAGAGGCTGACGAAAGCGCGCCCGTCGATGGCAGCGAAGCGCCCCCCTCCGAAGTTGTCGCGAGCAGAAAATCCGCACAAGAAGACTCGTCAGCTGAACCTAAAACAGAGATCACTCTAGATATCGAAATGACTCCCAAAAACGGAGAGCCTGAGAACGAGACTCCCGAAGAGGCAAGCCAAGAAGCAGCCAGCGAGGAGTCAGCCTGATTTTTTCATACCATGAGCCTCGACGACCTGCGCCAGAAAATCGACGCCATCGATACCGACGTTATTCGATTACTCAATGAGCGTGCCGACGTCGTTCACGAAGTCGGGATCGTGAAGAAACGCGATGGTCTTGAAATTTACGCCCCCGAACGCGAAGAAAAGCTGCTGCGTAAGCTCTGTGAAAAAGGCAAGGGAGGCCGCTTGCCCGATACTGCCATTCGTGCCATCTACCGCGAGATCATGTCGGCCGCTTTAGCACTGGAAGAGGATCTCAAGATCGCTTACCTCGGGCCCGCCGGCACGTGGACTCATCAGGCCGCGCTTGGTAAATTTGGCCACAGTGTCGAACTCATTCCACAGCCAAGCTTTGCTGACGTCTTCAATCATGTCGAGCGACGCGTCGCCGACTACGGAGTCGTTCCTATTGAGAACTCCACTGAGGGTGCCGTAACCCACACACTCGACCTTTTCGCGGATTCACCGCTCAAGATTTACGGCCAGCTCATGATGCCGATCGAGAATAATCTAATGGCCAACTGCCCTCGCGAGGAGATCAAGAACATCTACAGCCATTCCCAAGTTATTGCCCAGTGCCGTAACTGGCTCGGAAAGAACTTTGGCGATATTCAGGCCATCGAGATGTCGAGTTCAGCAGCAGCAGCCGAACTAGCGGCTGAGGAAAAAGGTGCGGCCGTCTTAGGCGGCACCCTTCTCGCAGAGCTCTATGGCCTAAAAGTGCTGGAAACCTCGGTTCAGGATATCGCATCAAATACGACCCGCTTCCTCGTTATCAGTCACAAAACCTGCCCACCAACGGGTAAAGATCGCACTTCAGTCATGTTCTCTGTTCGAGACGAACCCGGCTCGCTCCATCGCGCTCTCGAACCATTTGAAGAGTTCGAGATTAATATGTCAAAGATTGAAAGCCGTCCATCCAAGCGACGTGCCTGGGAATACTTTTTCTTCGTCGACGTGGGTGGTCATTGCGAAGATGAAGCCCTCGCGGATGTCATAAAGCAGCTCGAAAAGCACTGCTCGTTCGTTAAAGTTCTGGGAAGCTATCCAGCGTAAATAGCATCTTCCCAAGCCTTGGGAAGATGCCCCCAAGG
>DCQY01000020.1:17858-19585 GCA_002323995.1 Akkermansiaceae bacterium UBA1506
CCTTGTTTAATCCTCCAATTCACGATCGATCCGGATAATGTATTCCCCTTCGCGTTGAAGAGAGAGGCGATCGCGGGCGACGTTTTCGAGATATTCGTGATCGGTTTTCAGGAGGCGATACTCCTGACGAAGGTTTGCCGCGAACTCGTTCTTGTCGTCGCGGATCTGAGTGAGACGGTTGATTTCCGAATCCAATTCAGCCCGACGATCGAGCTCAGGTCCGAACAACTTGAAGACCGCGAAGGCAAGAAGCAAGTAAATGACGACCTCCATGATCCGCGATGACTTGCGCCAAAAGTGGGGGTGCGGAGAGCCTCCCTCTCCTTTAATTTGAAGAGGGAGGTCGATGTTGTCTTGAAATTCCGGGTCACGCATATTTTGGATGCTATCCCGGCGGCTTGGCTTAGACGCGCATTTTGCCGCCGTAGATGGCGTCATCACCCAGTTCTTCCTCAATACGGAGAAGCTGGTTATATTTGGCGATACGATCGGAGCGGCTTAGAGAACCAGTCTTAATTTGACCGGCGTTAGTTGCCACGGCAATGTCCGCGATAGTGCTGTCTTCAGTCTCACCGGAACGGTGGCTGATGACTGAGGTGTAACGATTTTCCTTAGCCAACTCAACCGCGTCGAGTGTCTCGGTTAGCGAACCGATCTGGTTCACTTTAACGAGAATGGAGTTAGCCACCCCGAGGTCGATACCTTTCTGGAGGAAAGAGGAGTTGGTCACAAAAAGATCGTCGCCCACCAACTGGGTTTTCTCGCCGAGCTTATCGGTCAAAACTTTCCAGCCGTCCCAATCGTTCTCATCACAACCATCCTCGATTGAGATGATCGGAAATTTTTCCTGAAGCTTGAGATAGTAATCAACCAGTTCTTCCGCTGTCTTTTCGGAATTGTCCGACTTATGGAAAACGTATTTACCCTTCTCTTTGTCGAAGAATTCCGAAGAAGCCACATCAAGGGCGATAAAGATTTCTTCGCCGAACTTGTAGCCGGCTTTCTCAACTGCCTGACCGATCACACCGAGAGCGTCGTCGGCGGACTCCAGTTTCGGAGCAAACCCACCTTCATCACCGACGGCGGTAGAAAGTCCCCGGTCGTGAAGCACGCTCTTGAGTGCGTGAAAAATTTCAGCCCCTTGGCGAAGCGCCTCACGAAACGTCGGAGCGCCCTTGGGCACAATCATGAACTCCTGAAAATCAATCGGAGCATCTGAGTGAGATCCACCGTTGATGATGTTCATCATCGGGACAGGGAGTACTTTGGCGTTTGGTCCACCGAGATATTTATACAGGGGCAGCCCAAGCTGGTTAGCAGCAGCATGAGCCGTGGCCAGAGACACCCCAAGGACGGCATTGGCACCGAGTTCCTTTTTGTTGGCGGTGGCGTCGAGATCGAACATCACTTTGTCAACGACGGTCTGCTCTGTCGCGTCGATCCCGAGCAACTCCTCACTGATCTTCTCGTTGACAGCGGCGACCGCTTTTAAAACTCCTTTCCCGAGGTAGCGGTTCTTATCACCATCGCGAAGCTCCCAGGCTTCGTGTTCACCGGTGCTGGCGCCGCTTGGCACAGCCGCCCGGCCAATGGCGCCGCCTTCCAGTTCCACATCCACTTCAACCGTAGGGTTTCCGCGGGAATCAACGATTTCGCGTCCGTGAACGTTAATGATTGTCGTTTCAAGCATGACTATATCTCGTTAAGTTTCCTATTATTTAAGAAAT
>DCQY01000116.1:0-25710 GCA_002323995.1 Akkermansiaceae bacterium UBA1506
TGTGTCTTCTTGCATTTTCTTTACAACTTCGAGCTTATTTTATCTTCACCTTCGTGGTTAAGTTGTAGCCTATGGGGTTTCTAACCCCTCTTTGCTATGAAGAATTACGCGTTTTCTTGGTCTCTCTTAAAAGGTGCTGTTTTCCTGACCTCGATTTTTGGATTCGGGACAAACTTCGCCCGCTCTAACGATGCTACGGCATTCCTAGAAACTTTCGCGCTTGCTGAAGATCGAAGCGAAGCGCTCAAAGAGCTGATCCCGGGCACTGAGGATTACTACTACTACTCAGCCTTGCTGGCCCAACAAGAACAGCGACTTGACGATGTCAGGGACCTGCTCGAGCCATGGATGAAGCGACATGGTGAAACGCCTCGATATCGTGAAATTGAAAACAGGCAGGCACTTTTAGGATATGCAGATGCTCCTGATATCACTCTTGACTACCTGAAACGTCGATTAGGGCTAAAATTTAATCACCAACAGCAGCGTCTCGATCAAAAACCGGATTTTCCAACGGAATTAAATCCGGATCTAATTAGCTGGGATGCCTATTTGGAACAAGTCAGGCGTCGCCATAAGAACCTTAAAGGAGTCTTGGATGAAGGTCTCGATCGCATGATCCGGACGGAACAGGATCTTAGCGATACTGAGCGTAAAAGCTTGTTGCGCCGCCTTAAATACCCCGACTACGAACGACTGGTGGGTTTGATTGCAGCCGACCTGCGAAGCCAGTCACCATCAGCATTCGGATCGATCCCAATTCATGCAAATCTCACCATCGACCAGTTAAAGGAGCTCTTAGGGCTACGTCCTCAGTTAGCAAACGATCCGAGCTTCGTTGATATCTGGCTCGCTAAGCTCAGGCCGGGAGAGGACGAGTCGGTTGAGCTGAGCCTCGCGACACGAATAGCTTACATTGATCGGCTATGGAGCTATGTTGAGTCACTCGATCCAGCCTTCAATTCTCTGAAGGCTAACGTTCTCTATCAGAAGCTGGATCTGGCTAGGCACCAGGGTGAATATCCACGGGAGCTCTTCATGGACTACCTTGCCCTGCCACGGATTCTTAACTATGTGGAGCCGAAATATCTGCAGCGGCAGGAGGTAAAAGCGTTTCCGGTCGACCTCAACGAAAACTATTCTGAGCAGATTGGTTCCGGTCCGATTCGAAATGACGAAGAACTTGTCCGCGAATACCTAGAGCAATTTCTAAAGGAAGATGAGAACTACAATCGTTTTTCGGCCTTCATTAAGGAGCCTTATTTGAAGCGGGTATTTGCTGAGGCAAAGCTTCTCCATGGAGTCGGGGAGGCGGAAAAATGGTTTTCCATGTTGAGCCCAGGCGAGGTCCAGAGTCTCCAAGACAGGATCGAGATTTCATTCGCGAGGGTGAATGCAATGGATTTCGCGGTTGAGGATGATGTCAGTCTGGCACTGGATTTGAAGCATGTAGATGAATTGATCGTCAAAGTTTACGAGATCAATTCGCTCAATTTCTACTTGGACCAGAAGCGCGAGATTAATACTGATCTCAAGCTCGATGGGCTCATCGCCAACGAGGAGAAAATTTATCAGTATGAAGAGGCGCCCATTCTGAGGCATCGAGAGACGTTCACATTTGATTCCCTAAAGGACCGTCGTGGAGTCTGGGTGCTCGAGTTTATCGGGAACGGTATAAGTTCTCGCGCGCTCGTAAGGAAGGGGAAACTCCAGTATGCATCTGAGCCCACCCCTGGAGGAAAACTTATCACAATTCTCAACGAAAAGAATGAGTCGATCGCAGATGGCTCGATCTGGTTCGGTGGAAAAAAATATGAGGCGAATGATGCGGGGAAAGTTCTCCTGCCATTCTCAACGGCAGGGCGGGCAAGCGTCGTTCTTAGCGATGGAGTGATGTCGAGTTTAACTGAGATCGAATTGCTGCGGGAGGAATACCAATTCACGATGGGCGGGCTTCTCGAAAGGGAGTCATTGCTTCCCGGTAGTGAGGCGGAGCTTTCTCTGCGACCGGTATTGAGTCTCAATGGTGCTCCCATGCCTGCTAGTTTGCTTGAGAATGTGCGGTTAACCGTGACGACGTTGGATCATGATGGAGTTGATTCGAAGAGTGAGGTTTCAGCCTTTGAGTTGTTTGATGATCGCGAGTCTATCCATCGTTTCCGGATCCCTAATCGTCTAGCCAGTGTCAGCGTGGAGTTGAGGGGAGAAATTCCCCCGGTAAGTCATTCCGGTGCGCCGATTGAGGTTTCTTCTTTCAAAACGATTGATGTTAATGGTGTCGATCAGAGTCCGTCGGTGGCCGATGCCTATCTGAGTCGGTTCGGAGAAACCTATGTGTTGGAAGTGTTAGGTAAAAGTGGCGAAGGACTACCGGACAAGGCAGTCAACCTTCAGTTCAATCATCGTGACTTTGAGCAGCCAATTCTTGTGTCATTGAAGACAGGTCAGGCAGGGAGGATTAGCCTCGGAAGGCTGGATGAGATTATCCGCGTCACTGTCGATGGAGGAGGCCTGATGACCCGCAGTTGGCCGTTGAGGAAAGACAGTCAACGGATTAGCCCTGTAGTTCATGCGGTTGCTGGTGAAGCTATCACAATCCCGGCACCCCAGGTCGGGGCTGAACTTCAGAGGAGTGACCTTGCCATTTTTGAGGTGCGAAAAGGTGTGATTGTCCGGGATGTCTTCAATCACGTGAAGTATGAGAAGCGTGCTTTGAGGATAGCAGACCTTGAACCAGGCGACTATCGAGCTTTGCTTCGATCGGGTGGGGAGGCTTTTCAGATACGTGTTACAGCCGCCGACGCCAGAAAAAGTGGGTATGCTCTTTCCCAGTCGAGGCACTTGAAACTTAATCATGAGGCTCCTCTTTTTGTTGCTTCTGCGGGGGTGAACGGCGAGAACGTCGAGATTGAAATCGAGGGCGTTAGCGCGATGACACGAGTCCATGTCATCGCAACGCGTTTTCTTCCTGAAGCGAGCCTCTTGGACGAGATCGGTCAGGGGCATCGAATCGACCCGGTCATTATATCTCGGGGAAGCAATGAGTCCCGATATGTTTCGGGTCGTGATATAGGCGAAGAATATCGCTACATCCTCGAACGACGAGGCGCGAAGAAGTTTCCGGGAAATTTGATGACCCGTCCTGGTCTCTTACTCAATCCATTTGAGCTCAACGATACGGACACGGAAATCAAAGATGCCGAAGCGGGTGAGGTCTACGATCGGAGTAAGGAAATGGCCGAAGCAAAGCGTCGGGGCGGTGCGCCTGATGCCTTTGCTGATTCCTCTCAAGTGATGTCTCCCAAATCGTCACGCAGTCTTGATTTTCTGCGCCGCCAAGCGGTGGTGATTAGTAACCTTCAGGTCGGAGAAGATGGACTTGTCCTAATCAATAAAGAAGAACTTGGCGATCGCCAGCACATTCATGTCGTGGCAGTGGATGCCTTTCATTCGGCGTATGCTCAAGTATTCCTTCCGGAAGTTGAAGGCGGAACCGAGTTCCGTGACCTCCGCCTCCTCAACCCGCTTGACCTCGACAAGTCATTCACCCAGCGGCGGAATGTGACCTTGCTGGAGGAAGGGGAAACCCTGACTATCGGAGACTTGAGATCGGCGGAAATGCAGACTTATGACACCATTGGTCAGGTATATGATGCATTGGTGGCAATTAACCCAGATCAGGCTCTCCGCGACGCAAGATTGCTGATGCAATGGCCTTCACTGGACGAAGAGATTAAGGGGCGACATCTCTCCGATTTGGGGAGCCACGAACTTCACTTCTTTCTAGCGCAAAAGGATCCGGAATATTTTGAGAGGGTGGTGAAACCCTATCTGGCTAACAAGAAGGATAAAACCTTCATGGATCACTACCTCCTTGGAGATGACCTCTCTCGCTTTCTCGCACCATGGGAATTCAGTCGTCTTAACATTGTTGAAAGGATCCTGATGTCGCGGCGCCTCGGAGATGACGCCCGCCAGCGGAATTCGGAACACGTGACTAGTCTTTATGAACTGATGCCCCCTGACCCCTTAGGCCGGGCTCAAGTGTTCCGTCAGGCACTGAGGGGCTTAAGTGCGAATCGTTCCAATTACATGTCCGTGAATCTCGGCGGTACGTTTGATGAATTGGCGCATTCGTCAGATGAAGTAAGTCCTTTTGGCGCACTGTCAGCACCTGCAATAGCCTCGACCGGCATAAGTATGAGAGGGAAACCAGTTCCTAGTGGAGCGAATTCAGCAATTCAAGAAGGGCGAGTAGCTGGCAAGGTCAAAGCGGCCCTAAATGATCAGGAGAATGCGGAATCGAATGGAGACGCGATGAGTTTTAATTTCCTCTCTGAAATGCCTGATCTGCGTGAGCAGGGGCGCCGGCAGGCTTTGTTTGAAAAACTGGAAACGACAAAAGAGTTGGCGGAGAACAACTACTGGATGCTTCCGATCGAACAGCAGAATGCTGACCTCGTTCAGGTGAACGCGTTTTGGAAAGACTTTGCTGCCTGGGACGGAAAAGGAGGATTTTATTCCCGCGAGTTTCCCGTCGCGACAAGTAATTACACGGAGATGATGTTCGTCCTCAGTGTGCTTGACCTGCCTTTCGAATCCGAAAAACACGATATAACGGTTGAGGATTCGGTCCTGAAGCTCACTTCCGCGTCACCTGTGGTGATCTTTCACGAGGAGATTCAGGAAACCAAGGTCTCGGAAGAAGACACTCCAATCCTGGTGAGTCAGAACTTCTTTCGTTCCGATGACCGCTTCCGCTATGTGGATGGTCAGCAACTCGACAAGTTCGTGACAAGGGAGTTTCTTACTGGCGTGGTCTATGGCGGTCAAGTCGTGGTAACAAACCCGACCTCTTCAGTTCATTTACTTGATCTCTTGGTTCAAGTTCCGAAAGGGGCGATCCCAGTTGGGGGCAGTGACTACACTCGGTCCTACCCACTCAGCCTCGGGCCATTTTCAACGGAGCGACATGAAGTGTTTTTCTATTTTCCGAAGAATTCAGGAGAAGAGTCCTTTGACGTCTATCCGGTTCAGGTGGCGAAGAACGAAGAGATCATCGCGTCGGGCGAGCCGGCTCAATTTAAGGTGGTTAATCAGCTGACGCAGTTTGATGAGGCTTCCTGGGATTATCTTTCTCAATTCGGAACAGAGAAAGAGGTAATGGATTACTTGGCCAGCGAGAATCTTTACCGTCTTGATCTTGGCCGCATTGCTTGGAGGGCTCGCGAAAATGTTGACTTTTTCAAGCAGGCGACGCAAATCATCTCGGAGCGCCACGCCTATAACGAAGTTCTCTGGAGTTACGGTATTTACCACAACTTATTGGCAGAGGCGCGTGAGTATCTGAAACATCGTGACGGATTCTTACGCCAGTGTGGCGGTTGGATTGAAACAGAGTTGGTTAGTCTGAACCCAGTGGAAAGGCACTGGTATCAACATTTGGAGTATTCTCCGATGGTAAATGCTCGGGCGCACCAGTTGGGTCGTGAGCGACGCATTCTCAATGATCGTTTCCGGGGGCAGTATCACGCTTTCTTGAAGAACATGACTTATCTACCCGAGTTACCTTCGGAAGACCGGCTCACGATCTCGGGTTATCTATTCCTGCAGGATCGAATCGAGGAAGGTTTGATATGGCTAGATTCTGTCGAGCCCGATGAAATCAAAGAAAGGCTCCAGTATGATTACCTTGTCGCTTATGCCTCCTTTTTCGAGGAAAAACCCGGAGTGGCCCGTCGTATTTCTAACCAATACGTGGACTATCCGCTAGAGCATTGGCGAATCCGCTTCCAAGAAATAGCCAATAGATTGAACGCTGCTGAGGACGCACCCGAAGAGGGCGAAGAGTCTCGCGATCAGAAAATGGACCGACTTTCATCTTCTGATTCATTTTTTGAACTGACCTCTGAAGGGCGTGAAGCGAAGATTGAATTCGCGAATCTTCCCGAAGTGACCGTGAACTTCTACGAGATGGATCTCGAGTTCCTGTTTTCCAGCCAGCCGTTTGTTTCGGGAGGAGACGGGCAGTTTAGCTATATCAAGCCAAATGCTTCGCTTGCGATGGAGCTCCCGGGAGAAAGCGGTAGCGTGAAGGTCGAGATGCCCGAGGCATTCGCCAAAAAGAACGTTCTGGTTGAGGTCCTCGGAGACGGAAAAACCCGATCTGTCGCCATCTATGCGAACGCCTTAAAAGTGCAGTTTTCGGAACGCTACGGACGTCTCGTGGTGACTCAAGAAGGGAACGGAAAACCGGTTTCAAAAACCTACGTTAAAGTTTACGCGCGAATGAAAGATGGTGCTGTGCGGTTCTTTAAAGACGGCTACACGGATTTTCGAGGTGAGTTTGATTACGTCAGTCTCAATACCAACGAGTTGGATCAGGTAAATGAGCTTAGTCTTCTCGTGATGAGCGATGAACACGGGTCGCTTGTCCGCGAAGTTAGTCCACCGCAGCGTTAGTCTGTGACGAGGAAACGGCGTAGCATATCGGTCAGGGTGCGGATTCCCCAGTGGAATCCTGCTTCTGGGATGCGTTCGTTGTCGCCGTGGAATAGGGTGGCAAAGTCAATGTCCTCAGGTAGTTGCAGTGGGTAGAAGCCGTAGCAGGTCGCTCCGAGCTTGGCGTAGTTTCGACTGTCGGTAAAACCGGGAATGATAGAGGGCATGACATGGCCCTCTGGGTCTGCGCTCTGGAGGGTCTTCACCATTTCCTGATAGAGTGGGGTATCCGCCGAAAACGTCACGGGAGGGGAGTCTTGGAGAATGGTAAACTCGAAGTTATCACCGAGAACTGGTCGGATGATAGAGGTGAGTTCCTCAATCAGTGACGCGGCGGTTTGACCCGGAGCAAGTCGCCCGTCAATTTCAACCGAAGCAGATCCAGGAATCACATTAATTGCAGGACTCCCCGTTATTCCAGTCGGATTGGCCGTATTCCTGAGCACTCCTTCTACGGTGGCGCGCTTGGTGGGACTGGCGACCGCGTAGCGGAGGAGCCGGGGTCCCCAAAATGGATGCAGCAGAATGGGTGAGAGCTTGTGTGCAATTCCTCCTTTGGGCTCAGTAAAACCTTGGATATAATCCGCAGCCTCCCGACTGGGGTGCCACGGTAGTTTAGTTGATCCAATCGCATCAATGGCCTTGGCCAGTAAAACTACCGCGTTGTTTTCGAGTGGCAGCGAACTGTGGCCGGGTTGTCCTTTCACGGTGAGGCGCAGCCAGGCAACCCCTTTTTCAGCAACTTGGACCGAGTAATAGCGACGTCCATTCTGATGAATAGTAAACCCACCGACTTCGTTGATGACATACTCTGGATTGTCTCCCAGAAGATCAGGGCGTTCATTGACAAGCCATTCAGAACCATGACGGGTACCCGCTTCTTCGTCGCAGACCGCCACAAAAATGACATCACGATTGATCGGCGGGTTCTCCTTAACAAGGCGAGTGAGTGTGGCCAGGCCCATAGCGGCAAAGCCTTTCATGTCGATGGCGCCTCGCCCCCAGATGCACTCCCCGTCGTGATGGCCGGAGAAAGGAGGGTGGGTCCATCGATCTGGATTGGCCGGTACTACATCCAGATGGCAACTGAGAACAAGAGGCCGCTCAGTCTGGTTTGTGGGATCAGCTCCCCAGCGAGCGACAAGGTTGGGCCGGGCAGCGTGAGATCCGACGACTTCAGGTTTCAATCCAATCGAGCGACAGTGCCGGGCAACCAGTTCGGTGGCTTCCCGCTCATTTCCGGGAGGATTCGACGTGTTGATCCTCAGGAGTTCCTGAAGCAGTTGAGTGGCCGAGCCCAGCTCGTCCGCGGGAAATTCCGGGGCAGCCTGTTCAGAAGCGGAACCTGCGGAAGGACCTTGCATTACTTTCCGGGCCTTTTCGGTTTGGGTCCACCGAGATAGTCTCGCTCGAACATTCGTTCAGGGAAGGCAGCGATTTTAACATCACTGAAGCTGAGAGTGATACTCTTGGTGTTGTCCTTGATGACCATCATTGAAAGGAAGGGACGCCCGTTGGCGGTGTTCTGATACTCCATGGTGGAGCTGCGAAGCAGGGTGCCGGACTTGGCATAAAATTCGGTGTATTTTCCAAGGTTACCCTTCTTGGTGACCCAATATTTAATTTGGGCATAGGTGTCGGTCAGAGAATTTGATTTCATGGTATAGACGGTGGCTGCTTCACCCTCAAACTCTGAGGCTTCTTGGCTGACTACCTTGTAGCCCTTGACGAAACTAGTCGAAGCGATATCGCCGATGGCGGCGTCTCCTGAAAGTCGCTGGCGCTTGGAGACAGAAACAGGGCGGCTCAGACCTGGCTTCCAGAACCACATGTTTCCTTTCGCTTCCGCAAGATACTTTCGTCCCTTCGCTTCTTCGGGTTCGAGGACTTCTGCATAGATTTTTCCATCCTGAGAAGTGGCGATGAAGCGGGCATTATTGGCCCCGGTAACGCTAACAGTCCATTGCACCCCGTTTTCGCCGGTGAGAAGTCCGCGTGCCTGCTCTGCCTCTAGAAGGGCGGTATCTTGAGCGTAGGTAGGGAGAAAGCCTAGGGAAAATAGAAGGCAGGAGATGAGAGCGAATGATTTCATCTTGTTACGAATTTTAGACGTGGCCCAGCGAATTCACGATGCTTTGCTTGGCGGAGCGAGTGGCCGGAGCAATCGCAGCTAATGACGTAAAGATCACGAGTAGGACGAAAGTTAAAAGAAGATATTCAGGCCGAATGTGAATTTCCCAAACAATCTCTCGTGCCGTCACCGGCGGTGCCCAGGTTGGTTTGATGATACCGATAAGCATAGAAAAACCAACCGTTACAAGAAGGCCTGTGATTGCCCCGATCACCCCGAGAAAAGCACTCTCAATGCCGAAGAGTCGGACTACGCCCGGGCGCTTTAAACCGATGGCGCGCAGAGTGCCGATCTCACGGGTCCGTTCGACCACAGCCATGCCGATCGTATTGAGAACAGACATGATGACGATCACCGCGATGATGACGAAGACGAGTCCAAAGATGATGTCAAACATGCGCTTCGTCTTCAGGTAAAGCCGGGAAACTTTATACCACGGGACGACTTCCCAGTCACCGTCAGCGAGCGACTCTTGGATTGAGGCTACTACGGCGTCGGTGTCTTCATCATTTTTCAAAAGAATGCGGACCGAACTAACCCCTTGGGTATCGTAGAGAATCTGCCCGAGTTCGAGTGGCATAAAGGTGTAGTGATTGTTTAGCGCTTCGGCGGCAACATCCTTGATTTGTAATACTTCCGCATCCATGGCATTCATCTGACCGTGAATGGTAGGAGCCATCAGGATGACGCCAGCCCCTAACTTGAGCTTCAGGTTTTCCGCCATACCTGGCGCGATAGAGATACCAAAGGGATTATCGTCGGTGATGGCACTACCGGTTTGGTTGGGGCCTTCGGCGCTCTTAAGAGCAGTGGAGCGTGAGAAAATTGCTTCGCGCTCTGATGGCACCATCGCTTGCCCGAAAAAATATCCGGGATTGCCCTCGTAATCGAGGTTACCGGTCACCTCGAGCATGCCGGCTGCTAAGTCGATTCGTTCGTCTTTTGAGGCGATCTCTTTGATGGACTCAAACTCTTTGGCAGAAATGAGATAGGCAGCAGGATCCGAGCCCCCGTAGTCACGAGCCCCCCTTTTCCAGATCTGAATGTGGCCGTTGATTTGCTCGTAAATGTGGGCTTCCTGAATACTGGCAAACATGTAGCCAGCGAATCCTGCAAAAATATTGGTAGCAGCGTATCCGAGCGCTACGGCCGCAATCGTCGTGATCGAACGACGAGCGTTACGTAGCAGGTTTCGAAGTGCCAGGGAAATCCAGTTCACAGGTTGGAGAATACGGTGGGGCTATCGTTACGGTTGGAACAAGGCCGCCTCAAGAGACAATTCGCCCGAACCACGTCTGAACTTTAGGTTTTTTCCAGAAATGAAGCAGAGGTAAACTGATTGGAACGAGGACTACAGTAGTAACGCCCATCAGGATGAGAGCGAATCCGATCAACCAGCCGCCTGGGCGAGGGGGTAGAAAGTATCCAAGTAGGGTTGGGATAAAGAAGAGAATTCCAAGAACGATCACCATGATGCCAAAGATTCTTGCTTCGAGGGCCTCCATTTCCAGTTGCTCGGGGGAGGTAACAAGAAGGGCGATTCCTGTCCCGGCGAGGCCGAGGTAGAGAAGGGAAAGTAAGCCACAGTATGCGCGGAACCAGAGGATAGTTGATGGCATCGGATTTACGATCAGGAAATTAGTGAGAGAAATTTTTGGTAAGCGCGACGGAGTCGGGCTAGAGCTACGAGCCGACTTCTTTTGGTCGCAAGAATTTCGAACAGCTTAACGATGAGCCAGACGATCGCGATGACTCCGATTAAAACAGGAATCGCATAAGCCTCGTAGACTCGCAGCCAGTCGGAAACGACCTCTCCCATCTTAAAGGATAGAATCACGAGGATAAACGCTGACAACATGCCGGCAATGGCCATAAAGAGAATGAAGCGGAAGAAAGGGTAATTTAGAACGCCGGCAGCCGCATAAATGGGTAATCGAGATCCCGGGAGGAGGCGGGACGAAAAGATGAGCTTGGCGCCGTTCTGCCGAAACAGCTCTTCCGCTTGCACGATTTGGTTTTCCTTAATCAACCAGCAAAAGGGAGCGCGTCGAAGCAGAGCGATACCGCCAATCCGGCCAAGAGCGTAAAGAGCTACGTCTCCAAGAAAAATCCCGAGGAACGAGGCGGTAACCGCCCATATTAAGGTTAGAGCGCCGCGACTTGCGAGAATGCCGGCTGCGATGCAGGCAAGGTCTTCGCTGACGAGCGTTGCCAGAGCGATGGCAGTCACCTTTTGCCACAGGGGCAGGGTCTCGGTGGCCTCAAGGCGTTGCAACCAGTCCGCGGAAGAACAACCAGTCATCAGAATGACGATCACGTAGAGGGCGAAAATTCCTGAAAGTCGCTGTGAAAGACGAGACATGAGAACAGGCAATCAGAATCACCTTAACTTAGCTGAAGGATGGCCTGACATCGAGGAATGATTTCATTATGGAAAAGGGTGATCTTAATTATTTTTTGTGCCAAAATTCAAAAGTCATAGCGAAAGCGTTGCTGTGGTCAGCAGGGTGACTCTCTGAGTGTTCTAGACTCCATTCTCCAAGTTGCTCAAAATCAGGAAAGCAAAGGTCACCGCCGGAGCCCGTATCCACTCGTGTTAACCTGAGTTGATTTGCCAAGGGGAGGCCGCTTTTGTAGAGTTCGGCCCCGCCGCAGATGACAAGCTCTTCAGCCCCCGCTTCATCGGCCATCTCAATCGCTTGTTCGATTGACGAGGCAACTTGATGGCCTCGTTCAAAGGGTTCAAAGTCGGCCTGTCGCGTGATCACGATAGGATGATGCCCCGAGAACCAACCTTCCATTTCGCGGTAAGTCTTTCGGCCAATGGCGAGCCATTTGCCTGCTGCGTAGGAGCGAAAAAAATCGCGGTCACGTGGGAGATCCCAGGGGATATTTCCTGCTTTCGATCCGATGGCCCTGTCTCGGTCCATTGCCACTATCAGTGAAATCAGCATCATCCCTCTTGAAAGAATCAACAGGTTAAAGCGGATGAGTCAACAGGGTTAGGTCGGATCCCGCCATGAGGCGGCACTATCCGCTTGCAAAGCAGGGCGATATTATGCGATGAACCGCATCATGGAAGACACCTCTGGAAGCGATTCTGCGAACGCGGTCAAAGACATTTTGGCCAAGGCCAGAGACGAAGTGGCCAAGGTAATTATCGGGCAGCAGAAGGTGGTCGACTACTCGTTGATAGCAATCTTTACAGGAAACCACATTCTCCTTGAGGGGGTCCCCGGGATCGCAAAAACACTGCTGGTTCGAACCTTGGCCAAAGTGCTCGGGAGCGGTTTTTCCCGTATCCAGTTCACTCCCGACTTGATGCCCTCTGATATCACGGGGACGAACGTCTTTAACCTACAGGAAGGGCAGTTTCATCTGGTAAAGGGTCCTATTTTCACTTCCTTTCTGCTCGCCGATGAGATCAACCGGGCGCCGGCAAAAACTCAGTCAGCTCTGCTTCAGGCGATGCAAGAGAGGCTGGTTACCATCGATGGTGTGACGCATGAACTGCCAGCTAACTTCACGGTGTTCGCTACCCAAAACCCAATTGAATATGAAGGCACTTACCCCTTGCCCGAAGCTCAGAAGGATCGGTTTCTCCTGCGGGTGGAAATGGACTATCCGGGTGAAGAGGACGAGAAACAACTAGCCGTCCAAAGCCTAGGCCGCGAAACACCGGAAAATATCCTTGAAAGTGATGCGGTGCAGTCGGTGCTAACAAGTGAGGGGATCGCAAGGGTTCAAGAGGCGCTCGACACAATCACGCTCAAGGAAGAGCTAGTCTCTTACGTGGTTGAATTGGTTCGGGCGTCGCGAAACACTGACTGTATTCAGGTAGGCGCGGGCCCGAGAGCGACCAAGGCTTTACTTCTTTCCAGTCGTGCCTTCGCTGCAATTGAAGGCCGCGACTACGTCACGCCGGATGACATTCGTTTGATGGCCTACCCGGTTCTCTCCCATCGAATCATCTTGCGACCGGAATATGAAATTGAAGGAATGACCATAGGTGAAGCGGTAAACCGGCTAATTGAATCGGTCGCAGTGCCCCGATAAGGACGGAAAGAATCATGCGCGCGGTTCCTCATGTCCTTTTGCTTTGGACGGCACTGGTGCTGATTGTTCCAGCGACGACTGTGGTGGTATTTGATGACGGGGCTCTCCGATGGAGCGGTATCGCTATTTTGTTGTCGGTGGTGTTACTGGCTCTGCTGGATCTGCTTCTGTCCCGCCGGCGCCTGGCAACGACTTCTGTTGAAGTTCCCGAGTTAATTCGCGGCACCAAGGGGCGTGAGTTGTCGTTTCCAGTAAAAATAAGAAACGGCGGGCCGCAGCTGAGTGAGGTGCGGGTCGGACTAAGTGTCTCTCAATACTTTAAGATTGAAGGCGACGTTGTCCGGTCGATAAAGCTGATCGGATCAGGAAAAATGGCCACGGTTCCATATATTATGCTTCCATTGAAGCGAGGGCAGCACTTTCTCGACTCAATTCATCTTGAGACCCGTTCGCTGATGGGTTTATGGGCGATACGTCAGGGACATGAACTTAAGACGGAAGTCAGGGTCTATCCAGACTTGGCACTGGAGCGTAAACGGCTCTCCAGTATTTTCTTAATGCGGGGGAACGAAGGTTCCCATCTTGTCCGGCAGGTTGGCAAGGGGAGGGACTTCGAGCAGTTGCGCGAGTATCAGCCCGGAGACGACTATGTGGACATCGATTGGAAAGCAACTGCCCGCCGCCAAATACCAGTGACAAGGACATATCAGATTGAACGTACTCAGGAGGTATACGTGGTAGTGGATCACTCCCGATTGAGTGGCCGGGAAATTCGAGTGCCACTTAGGGAGGCCGCAGAAGGTGACTGGCTTTATGAAGAGAGTAGCACCGGAGGTGAACATGTCATCACTTCACAGCTGGAGAAGTTTTTGCACTGCTCCTTAATCATGGCTTCGGTGGCGGAGAGGCAGAGCGATCTATTTGGTTTTGTTAGTTTTGCTGACAAGGTGTCTCACTTCATTCGTGGGAGAAGCGGGAAGGAACACTACAACCGGGTTCGCGACGCGCTCTACACAATCGAGTCAAAACAGGTAGCACCCGATTTTGAACAGCTCATGGTCGACTTGAGGCAGCGCCTGACGCGTCGTGCGCTTCTGGTGATGTTGATTGATCTCAGTGATCCGTTGACAGCTGAACAGTTTTTTGAGGCACTGCCCCTGATCAACAAACAACACCTCGTTCTCGTAAACATGGTGAGGCCCGAGAAAGCTTACCCGATGTTTTCCCCGGGGACTGAACCAGACGAGGCGACAGAAATCTACGAGAATGTAGCGGGGCACCTTCAATGGCAGGAGCTTCGTGAAATTGGGAACCGGCTAGGGCATCTCGGTGTTGAGCTTGGCATCCCTGAGCACGAGAGCCTCTCTACTGAGACGGTTGCGCAATATCTCAATGTGAAGAAGCGGCAGCTTCTCTGATCATCTCTTGGGTGTCTTAGGCTGAGCGAAATACCTCTGGTGAAACTGCATCAGACTCGTGCCGGTCTTGTCGTAGTTGTCCGTTGCCGAGTGACCCACTTCGCTCGCCATGAGTGTTTCATGGGGAATGCCCAAAGTGGTTAGATAGTCTGAGAATTTGAGGTTGAACTCGTAGTTAAAGCCTGAGGTTCCGCACCAGAGTAAGATAGGTAAGCCGGCTTTGTCTTCACGCATAGCGTAGTCTTCGGCAAGGTCCCATGTGTTGTAGCGCGGAGCAAAAACGACGTTTTCGTTCTCAGCTCCGCCGTTCTCTTGGATTCGTTTTTCGGGCTCGTAACCTGATCCGCCGGGCGCGGCCGAGGTGAAAAGATGAGGGTGGCGGAACATGATGCGCGTTGCTCCGCGTCCTCCTTGGCTGAATCCTTCAATGGCCATCTCACGAGTGCGGTATTTATCCTTAAGGTGAGGAATTAATTCATTCACAAATACATCTTCACCGAAACCATTGGTAATTTGCGGGTAATTATACCAGCTCATGGGGCCACCGTTTGGGAATACGTAGATGGTCGGCTGGATAGCACCAGCCTTAATAGCCGCATCAACGTAGGTCGCGAGCTTAAATGATTTGGCCTCAGAACCGGGACGACCACCGTGGAGGTGAAACACAACCGGAAAAGTGCGTTGGGTCCGTTTTTTGTAGGCATCAGGCAGGTAGATGTAATAGCCGACATCGAGGCTCATCGATTCGCTTTTAAAGGTGTGATGAGAGACCCCTTTCGGAATTGTATTTTCTAACTGCCACTTCGTCGGAGGGTTGACCCACCGGAAGTCCGCCATCGTTGGCTTGGTCTTTTTGGCTTTCTTTTGCTGGGCTTGGATTGGCGAGGAGATAGCAAGGACGAGCAGCAAAGGTAAGGCGATTTTGAAATTCATAGACCGATCTTATCTGTTCTCTGAAGGAGCGACAAATCCCCAATCGCGCCCGAGAGGGACAAAGTGCTGCGGAAACGTTTGATTTTCACGCCATCTCCGTGCTTAATTCTCCCTCCACGTGAGCCGACATGGCGGAATTGGTAGACGCAACGGACTTAAAATCCGTTGATCTTTTGATCGTGCGGGTTCGATTCCCGCTGTCGGTATTCTCTATTTGTCAGAGAGTTATAGCGGTTTCAGTAGGTCTCAAGGCGCTTTGTTGGTGGTGGAGGTATCCAAAATAATCCACATAACTCTGTTTTTCATCAACTGCTTGCATAAGCGATCTGCAAACTTTAAATTTGGAGGCTGAGGTAGTCTTGAAGCAATAAACAACCGGTGCCCCGCTATCCGAACCGAGATAAACCAGCCGCGACATGGAATGGCAACGAAAATTGGAAGCGGCAGAACGACATCTCATCGATGGTAAGCATGAAGCTGCACGGGAAGTCCTAGATCGCCTCCCGCTCGAAGAAAAGGTCACTCTTCCCGTCCTCGTGCTGCAGCTACGTATTCTTACGGCCATGGAGGACTGGACAGAGGGAGAGAGATACATCGCCGATCTTCGCCATGAAGAAGAGCGGGAGATCAGGCGGACCGTAGCCAGGTTTTATCTCGCCCGGGCACGTTGGTTTACCAGACTAGGATTGGTTGAAGAGGCCAATCAGGACTACTGGGAAAATGCTCCTCATGCCTGGTATTGGATTACCAAGGAATACGAGATCGACGATTTTAAGTTCATCTTTCGGGAACGCTTTGAAGAGTAGCCCAAACAGCCTCCCCAACGCCGGCGGAGTTTGTATCCCTCCAACCCGGGGCGATGCGCGGTGATGAAACGATGAGGTTGAAAAAGCGAATTCCTTTCAATTTTTCTCTCCCTTGAAGGAGAGAGCGGGATCTGTGAGGGAACACTACTGGAGGCTTTGAGTCAGCCCGTAGGTGGTATTGATCACTTTGGTGTGGATTTTCGGGTTCTTCTCCACATTGAAATGGTTGACGCGATATTGAGGATCCTTGCCAACATTGATGTTCTCCAGCTGTCCCTGGAAACCGGGGCCTTTAAGGATCACGTTGTGAGAGGCAGCGCCGTCCTGTCCCGATACGTAGAAATTGGAAACTTTTAAAATGTTCGCGCCGACATAGTGCGTGTGAGAAGGATCAAACGCGGCCACATAGGAAACCTCGATTCCGTTCTGGCCCAGATAGGTGGCCATCTTAGCTGAGGCACCGGCGCCGAAAGAGTGCCCCATGATTACGATAGGATAAGAAACGCCTTCACGGACTTTCGAGCGTCTGATGATATCGTTGGCAATAGATTTCCATGCGGTGTGATTGGAAAGTTTTACATTCAATCCCTTCGCCTTCATTTTACTGCCAATGCCGTCCATTCCTGTGGAAAATACATTGGCTAGACCGCGCAGGAGGTAAATTTCACCTGTGCGGGTCACTCCGGGTTTAGTCGCAGATGCAGGGACTTCGACTTCAGTAGTGGAAGTGGTACAGCCCGCAAAAAGGGAGACAGCTGAGACGATCGCTAGATTACGTAGTGCGTTCGTAGAGAAGAGGCGTGTCATTGCTGAGTGAAAAATTGTGAAGGGTTTCTCTTACCATGAAAGTGGGCATTCTCTCAAAGTTGGCAAGGGAACAATCTATCTCGGTCAGAAGCTAGAATAGTAAGGGCATCCTAATTAAATATATATCAAGTTCAATCGAATTCGTGGTGAATTTTCAGCAGCAGCGGAGAGGCAGAAATCGTTGGCTGTATTCAATCGGCCACTGACTTGGAGTGTGCGCTGGAAGAACCTAACATTATCATTGCCTGAAACTTGCCGAGTGTCGAAAGCGGCTTGAGTTTAAGCCTTGAAAAGGCTTTTTCTTATCAATAACCTTTTGTAATGATCAAAAATGTTGGAGTTCTGGTTGTGATAGTCTGCAGCGTTTTGCTCGGCGTCTTCGGTGAGACAGTCTATGGGCAAGGCCCCAGTCGCTCTGAGTCGGGATACCTGACCCCCTTGAAGTTTCAGAAGGGGGAGGCCCAGTTTGGCAACTGGAAGGTCAGCGCTAGTTCCCGACTGGCGAATCAGGGGAAGTTCGATTACGGCCCGGGTAACGTCTTCCTCACTGGGGCCGAGAGCGCCTGGGTAGAAGGCGTGAGTGGCGATGGGATCGGGCAATGGCTTCACTTTGATTTAGACTACCCGCAATTTTTCTCGAAGGTTATTATTTGGAATGGCTACCAACGGACCGACAAGGCTTTCAGGGAGAACGGACGTGTAAGGGAATTGCGTCTGACGTGGCCGGACGGCCAGAAAACGGTTTTACTGAAGGATGTGAAAGGGGCTCAATCGATTCTTTTGAAGAAGGGCGGATTGCGGACGCCATGGATCCGGCTTGAGATCGTTTCGGTGTATCAGGGGTCCAAATACCGTGATACGGCAATCTCTTCAGTGGGCTTCAATATCGAAGACTTCAATGATGTGCCATAGGTTGGCGGTGCGATGGGCTCCAAGCGTTTGTTCTCCATCCCACCCAAGGGCCGAATATTTTCTGGGTTGGATCTCCAAGGAGTTGACGATACGAGGGCTCAAAAGTATCCACGATTATCCACATTCAGCCACTGAAATGGTGCGAAATGCTTTGCAACGCTTACGAAAGTTTAAGGGACGGGACTCAAGCCCCTATAGAATATAGGCCCGCAGGTGGGCTTAAAATCCGTTGATCTTTTGACCGTGCGGGTTCGGTTCCCGCTGTCGGTATTCGCCAAATGCGAAAGGCGTATAGATTTATTGGGTGTGTTGCTGCTGCCGAGATTGAGGCGGTGCAATAAATTGTAATATCAGAGTCGGTTTCTAAAGGCGCGTCCAGTGGGTCATCCCGCCATTTTTGAAGGTAAGGCGCAACCATTCTGTGCCGCTATCGGTGTATTTGACCATGATCCCGTTGCCAGCCTTCACATCGGTAAAGGAACACTTTTCTCCGTCGGGTCTCCAGACAATAGCAGATTCCATAAGTCCACTTATGTAAAACATCTCATCCCTTTGTTGATTGTTTTCGTACCAATGAGTCCAAATCCCGACCATCTTGCCGTCCATGTTGTTACCTTTTCTCCTCAACTTCCCGTTTTCGTACCACACGGTCAAAGGCCCGTCATGTTTGCCGGCTTTGTAACTTATTTCCGACAGTTTCTGCCCGCTCTCATACCAGTGTGCCTTGATCCCGTCTCGTTTGCCGTCTTTGTAGTTTATTTCCGTTTTCTTCTGCCCATTAGGCCATTTGGCTACAGCTTTTCCGGTAAAAGGCATGTTTTGGTTTGGAAGGTAGTAAAGTTGATTATGAGCGACACCCCGTTTTTGGAGAGATTTGATAGCAACTTGATCGTCTTCCGCGCCCAATAGTGAGAGAGAAACGGCAAAAAGGAATGTGATTATTTTTTTCATTTTAGTGGGTGGCCTTCAAGACGGAGGCAACTTTCGTTATGGTGTTCGTCCATTTTCTTGCTTTGGATTCAAAAAACTCTTCGAAAATAGCGATATTTTTACTTTCAATGGCGACTTGTACCACTCCCTAAAGCAGCATCACCCGATCAGGAATATGGGTGGGTTGGTGATTAGTTGCCGATGTATTGATGTGACCGATTATCACATCGTCATGATTAATCTCGGCTCACACGAGAAAGTAGGTAAAATGAACCTATGAAAAAGCTCCGAACCGGGATCTCAATCGGCATGATTGCACTCGGTTTCTACATTATCACTGTGGAGCAGGCCTTCGTTCAGGGATCTCTGAGAGAAGCGTGGTATCATTTGAGCGAAGAGTCTAAGAATTCCCCGGTGGGTAACCTCCTTTGGACTTCTAGAGGTGTGCATCATCTGTTCGTGTTAGGCAGCTTGGTTTGGATACTCGCTTCATTTCGTTTATGCTTGGACCTAATCGCTTGGCGAAAAGGGAATGCGAGAGTGATTGTTGCGACGATGTTTCTAATCGCTTATATCGCGGTCAATAGTTTAGCAATCACCATTCCCTGGATTCCCGGCGCTTTTGCAATGTGTTTTGGCGTGATTCCTATTTTTCCCGCCTCTGCCATCATCGCCACGTGGGTCTTTTTCAGGAAATCTAAGGCACATCTCGAACGCTGGAAGCTTGCGGGAATCGTGTTTACAGCCTGCCTTCTCTTTCTCGGTGGCTATTCAGCTTTAGCGCTAGCTGCGATCTATGGCACCATCTAAGAATCAGGCTAGCAATGAGCCACCTGATTGCTCGTATTCGAATCGCTAGTCTATCAACTTTTCTCTTACCTCTTCCAAGCCGAGACATTCGGTTTCGCCTTGACCGCGGGGCATGGAGACGCTCCTCTAAAGTCTGTCGCAATCAGCGTTTTTGAACATGAGAAACCTCACTTGGCTACGCACCGTTATTCTTAGCTTTTCCCTTGCCCTCACGGTCGAGGCATCGGCTATGCAAATCTTTGTTAAGACCCTGACGGGAAAGACGATAACGCTCGATGTGGAAGCTTCAGATACCATTGATAACGTGAAGGCGAAGATCCAAGACAAGGAAGGAATTCCCCCCGATCAACAACGGCTCGTTTTTGCGGGCAAGCAACTGGAAGATGGACGTACGCTTTCTGATTACAATATTCAGAAGGAATCAACCCTCCATTTAGTGCTCCGATTGAGTTTGGATGAGACGAGTCTTGGGGAACAGGCCCTAATCTCACGAACGGCAATGCGAACCGCAGGGATGGTCTTGCATGGACTGCATGGGCACCCGTTGGATTATCGAGTGGCGCCGGGAAAAGACCACGCCCTGTGGATTGGAGGTGACTGGGGAGAGGATCAGCATGGCCAAAGTGATGGGAGTTTAGGCATCGCTGAAATAGGAGTCGCGCGCGTCTTGAATCCTTCAGGCGCCCAATTCGGCATAGGAGTAGGAAAATCTTGGAGTGATCACGATACCTACTTGGGAGGTAGCCAGGATATGCGTGGCGAATACCTGCTGGGGGAACTCATTCTCCCGGCCGAAGCGCTTGGCGAGAATGCTTGGATGACCCTTACCGGGTATTATCACCAGGCGGATGCCGGTCTGCTGCGTGCCTACAGTACCGGCTCAGCGACAGACTTTTCTTTCGGCGAGACCGACGTGGACACCTGGGCGTTTCGTGCTCGAATCGACTGGCAGCATGCCTTCGCGCTAAGAGGCTGTGAATTTTCGCCCTACATCGACTTGTCGTTCGCCGAGTCGCAGGTCGATGGCTACTCAGAAGCGGGTGGGGCGGCTCCTGCCACTTTTCAATCCAACCGTGATCACTCTCTCGGAGCGCGTGCTGGGGTGAACATGCTTTATGAGCTCAGTCCATCCATGGCCGTGACGGGGGAGGTCGGCGTTTGCCAACTCTTGAACCAGAGCAATCCCGCGGTTGTCGGCGAGGCCTTGGGATCAAGCTTCAACGTGATGGCGCCCAAAACGGATGAAACTTGGATGCTGGGCTCGATCGGTATCAGGGCGATCACCGAAGTTGGCACGGTAAACCTAAGGCTCAACGGTACCACCGAGGGCGGAGATTCCGCCGCTTGGGTATCATTGCTTTGGAGTCTATCAATCTAGTTGTAATAAACCGATTTTACGATCGCGTAATTGATCAACAGGTGGTCTGGGTAAAAGTGGCAGAATCAGTAACGCCAGTCTCGCTCTAGTTCCCGATTGAGATACCAAGCTGCAGTGGATTATAACGGGTCATAATTTAAAAAAAGGGCTGAGGCTCAAAGTCTCATCGAAACTGGGGCAGTTGATAGATTTAAAATCCGCTGATCTCTCGTGCTTAGGCGCTTGGTTCCTGCTGTCGCTATTCTCGAAAAGCTAGTGAGTTATAAAATATAAAAGCCATCCGACGGTGATTCCGCTCCGAGCAGACTATCAAGCCCTCTTTATGCACAGAGACAAAAGTTTACTCCGAAGAAGGATAAACTATTCGAACCAGCGCAGAGCCTCAGCTTTGACACATGGTCTGATCAAGTGGGTGTTAATCTTGAGGTGAATCGATGAGAGAGTTTCCCTCCCGCCACTGAATGACGGTTGCCACCTTATCATCGCCATTGGTGGCGACGTAGATTAGTTGATCTTTGCTACCAGGTTCCAGCCAGCAGGGCGTGCTTTGGAAAAACGGGTGATCTTGGTCGAGGGCGGGTGTGATTTCGAGTCGCCACTGGACCTCTGGAAACTCATCCCGGTCGAGTTGGTCTGGCTCCAGCAGGAGTCTGGTTTCTTCCCAACCGTCGAGGTCTACGGCCATTCCGGTTGGTGGATGGACGGGGCGCGTGAATCGGCATCCCGATTTGGTCTCAAACAGAATTGAGCGTTCAGTTTTTTTTACGATTTTCATTTATGGCTTCAGGTTGGTTACAGGGGCGTCACCTTAGAGAGCTCAAATAAGATACACGAATTGACCCTGGCTCAAATGGATAAAGGATTTGAGCCTAGCGGCCAGTTTGGTATGCTCAGGCGTCTTTAAAGGATGATTGAAACAACTGCCATCGCTTTGACGGGCTTCGAACATTTGCTGGGGATCGCCAGCCGCGCGGCGGGTGGAGATCTCGCGCCATCTATTGACGTGAAGGCCCTCGAAGCTCAGTTTGTAAATGGTGGCTCGTTCGTAGACTTGTTGCTCGATCAGGCTGAATTGTCTGAACGTGATCTAGGATCTGCCCTCGCTGACGATTTAGGGTTGGTCTGGGAAGAAGATCCTTTGGTTGATGAGGCCAATGCCGATCTGCTCAAAGCAATCTGCACTCCGCCGGTGGCGATTAAGTATCGCGTTCTTCCTCTGAGAGCGGAATTTGAGGTCGAGAGCAGCCATCCCGTCATGGTTGAGCTGGCACACTACGATCCGGTTTCCAGTCTTGATCGGCAGTTGGTGCGACGTGCTTTGAATTGTCCCATTGTCTGGAAACTGGCTCCGCGACGGAAAGTGCTGGGTGGACTTCAGAAACTCTATGGGGTGGGGGGTGAAATCTTCGATGACCTTCTTGCCAACCGTGCATGGGAGGAAGATGAGTTCAGTTTCAAGGAGGTGGTTAACGTCATTGATGAAGATGATGAAGAAGCTTCGGTGGTGAAGTTTGTGAATCAGATTCTAAATGAAGCGCTGAATCAGCGGGCGACGGATATTCATATTGAACCTCTTCGAGGCGACTTAAGGGTGCGCTACCGCGTCGATGGTGTCCTAAGGAAAGTGTCCGTTCCGGACAATATCGTTGCTCTGCAGAGTTCAGTAATCGCAAGAATTAAACTGATGGCTGGCCTTGATATAGCCGAGAAGCGCAAACCGCAGGATGGCCGTATCGCCCTCCAGGTAGGGGGTGAGCCAATTGATACAAGGGTAGCGACTATTCCGGGTATTGAGGGGGAAAGTATCAGCCTTCGTTTGTTGGGGCAGGAGCAATTCAATATGGACCGACTCCAGATGGAGTCTGGCTTGCGTCAGGACATCGAAAAAATTCTCGAGCGACCAAACGGAATTGTATTGGTCACCGGTCCCACTGGTTGTGGTAAGTCGACGAGCCTCTTTTGTTTCCTCTCGCAGTTAAATTCTGAGGATCGGAAAATTGTCACGATCGAAGATCCGGTAGAGAATCGTCTTGAAGGTGCTCTTCAGATCGCGGTTAAACCTGAGATCGATCTGACATTCGCTTCGGGACTTCGTAGTGTTCTCCGAGGCGATCCCAATGTGATCATGGTGGGTGAGATCCGAGATCTTGAGACAGCAGAGATCGCCGTGCAAGCGGCGCTGACAGGGCACCTCGTTTTCAGTACGCTTCACACGAATGATTCGATCGGCGGTATTACTCGACTTATTGATATGGGAGTTGAGCCGTTCCTGATCTCTGCTTCGGTCAGGGCGTTTATCGCCCAGCGCCTAGTTCGTCGCCTTTGCCGGGAATGCCGACAGCCTGCTGACTACACTGAGGACTTCTTAAACTCTGTGGGGTTCCCCCTGAGTGAATCCAAAAACATTTTTCAAGCTAACCCTGACGGATGCGACGCCTGTGGCCAGTCAGGTTATTACGGTCGGGCGGCTGTCTACGAAATATTCAAAGTGACGGAAAGAGTGCAGGAGTTAATTACGGCGGGAAGTTCCAAGCAAGAACTCCATCAGCAAGGCAAGCTGGATGGATTCCGAAACATGCGCGAATACGGCTGGGAAAAAGTGATTGAAGGAGTCACAACGATTGAGGAAGTGGTTTCTTCTACGGAGATTTTATAGGCCTTGATACGGTAGGTAATGAGTCGTTTTCAATACCGGGCTTTGAAAGGGGGTGGAGAGGTTGCCGAGGGCGCGGCAGACGGCCGCAATCGCGCTGAGGTGATGCGCCAACTCAGCGCGCGGGGTCTTCAGGTTCTTTCGGTTGAGGAAGTTACCGAGATGTCAGGGGCTAGATCGAAGGAAAAGAAAAGTGCTCCCAAAAAACCGACACCGAACGCCCCACAGGAGAATCGGTTTAACTCCAAGCAATTGATCCAGTTTACTGAGGAGTTAAGCGACTTGCTCGCTGCCGGGGTTCAACTTGATTCTGCACTCAGTTCAATCGCCAAGCGCAGTGAGTCACCCTTGATCGGGCGTGTCGCTCAGGTTTGTTATGAGAAAGTCCGCGACGGGGCTCCTCTCGCAACAGCACTTAGGCAAGCCTCGCCGAGTTTTAATGACCTCTATTGTAATCTCGTCGCGGCTGGAGAGGTTTCAGGTGCTCTGGGGGATATCCTGAAGAGGCAAGTGTCCTACCTAACAACCATGGCTGAATTAAGAGGTAAACTTGCGACTGCCCTGATCTACCCTTCTTTTCTCATCGCGTCCGGTTTGGGAGTCGGTTCGATGTTTGTCTTTTTCCTGATCCCAAAACTCCAGCGGTTGGTGGAATCCACTGGGGGCGCGTTGCCACCAGTGGCCAAATTCATGATGGATTTAGGCGACTTTTTCAGGAACCACTGGATCGCAGTGTTCGCCCTTATTGCCGTTGCGCTTGTGATCGGCTCGGCACTGTTCCGGCGTCCGTCGGTGAAGTATGCTTGGGATGAGCAGAAACTTAGGATTCCTATGGTTGGGAAACTGGTGCTGACGCGCTTCAACGTCCAGTTTGTCGAAACACTCTCCAATCTTTTGTCGAACGGGTTGCCTCTTGTGAAGGCGCTGCAACTGGTTGAAGGAACAACTCCTAATCGGCATATCCAAGCGCGAATTAATGTGATTAAGGAGAAAGTCTCGGAAGGGGCTCTCCTCAATCGTTCCATGGAAAAAGCTCAGGTATTTGAACCGGGCCTCATTGATATGGTTCGTATTGGTGAGGATACTGGGAGATTATCGGAATCGATGTCGAAAGCTGGAGAACGCCTCGATCGCGAGTTTTCACGTTCTATTGATCGTATTGCCTCAGTGATCCAGCCAGCCATCATTCTTGTGATGTCGGTCTTGGTTGGAGTGATGGCCTACATGATGATTTCGGTCATTTATGAGACCATTTCAGTCTTGCGGAATCGTTAGTGCTTGATAGCCTCAGCTATGGTCTTTTCGACTCCGTACTCTGCCAGCCGTTCCCATGGTTTTACGCTGATGGAAATGCTGCTCGTCCTTGGAATCATAGCGCTTCTTATCGGTATGGGGACTTATATGATGGTTAATGTGTTAGGTGATGCGGAGGAAGGTAAAGTGAAGGGGGATATTCAGGCATTACATGCTAGCTTGATCCGTTATAAAACTAAAGGAGGGCTCTATCCGACGACTGGCCAGGGCCTTCAGTCGTTAGTTACCCGACCTGCTGACGGCCCTCAGCCCCGCAGCTATAAGTCATTGATTCGCAAAGAGGCGTTGATTGATCCGTGGGGCAGTGAGTATCGTTATCTGCGCCCCGGTAAATATAATCCCGAGACTTACGATATCTATTCCGTGGGACCTGACGGGCAAGACGGCACCGAAGATGATATCGGCAACTGGTAGGGATCGGCAGGGCTTTTCGCTGCTCGAGATTCTGATCGTCCTTGCGATCCTGGTGATGTTTGCCGGGTTCTTTTTGCTGAGGTTCAATGACAGTGACGCAGAAGAGAAATTAGTACGGAGCGCTGCTGGTATCCAGGGGCTTGCCTTAAAAGCGAAGAAGCGATCGGATACGTTTAAGAGTGATCAGTATATTGTCTTCTCGCCGGGGAATTTCCTCTTGAGTGATTCTCTTGCAGGTGGCGTCGAGCAGGACCAGATAAAATCAGTCATCGACTCCGTGGAGATTCCTGATGGCGTTCGAGTGGAAGTGTGGGTTAAGGCTGTGAAGTCGTGGCAAACGCTTACCGAACTGATTTGGACCTTTCGCGATTCGGGACTGAGCGACCCATTAAGGCTCCGTTTTTCTCAGGGGCGTTCCTACACGGTTCTTGATTTTAATATTCTCACAGCGCGGGCTGAGGAGGAGGCCTTTTTTGAGTGAGTTTTATTCTACCGGGACGGCTCGGTATTCCGGAACCTCAGGCAATTCTCGCAGTTTATTACTCGAATTTCCCTCTATGTCGTCAGCAGATGGTGAGGTGTAGTCTTCTTGCGAAGACTGTTCGGATTTCGGAGTGGAGCCGCCGCTCGACCCGTTACGATTTTCC
>DCQY01000116.1:26087-27820 GCA_002323995.1 Akkermansiaceae bacterium UBA1506
TTGAAGTCCTGTGATTCGAAAACCTCAAGATTATCGCGCTCTCCCTCTCCAAATTCCCGGGCACCCTGACCGACCTGAGTCCGGCTAATCATATCCTCATCAACACGGCTACGCTGGGTGGATGAACTGATGATTTTAGGTTGAATAAAGATCAGTAGTTCCTGTCTCTCGATATTGTCTACCGTGCTGCCGAAGACGCGACCGAGCAGATTGAGATCGAAAAAGAGGGGTAGGCCGGATTTGGTGCGGGCGTCCTGCTCCGAAATGAGTCCGCCAAGAAGAACCATGCCGCCATCTTGAACCATGACAGTTGTGCCGAGTGCTTGTGTACCAATCGTCGGGACCTGATTGCCTCCGATGTTCTGCGTCGCAACGATATTATCGTTATTTTGTCGGATTTGCAGAGTAATTTCGCCATTCTCATTGATCAGCGGAACCACGTCGATTCTAAGAACGACGTCCACGTAATCGATCGTGGAGTTAATGATCTGATTGTTGGCAATAAGACCGGGATCGCTGGAAGTGAGCGTATTTCGAGGGATGGCGACTCGTTGCCCACTCTCGATGGTCGCAAGTCGGTTGTTCACGGTATAAACTGTAGGTCGTGATAGCACCTTGAATCGATTGGTTGACGCGAGAGTCCGGAAGGCGGCGTCGGTGTAGCTGTTCAGTTGGCCATAAACTGTCAGACCTTGACCTGCAGCGGCTAGGTTGTTGATATTAGTCAGCGTCGAGGTGTCGATGAATGGAATTCCACTACTCCCGAAGCTACCAGCAACACCTGGTGGGTTACCGGTGCCGAGGTTGTCGAGAGTGCGGAAGAAGTCGAGGCCAAATTCGAAATCATCCCCTAGGTTGAGCTGGGAGATGACCGCAGAAATTTGGATTTGTTCGGGTCGACAGTCCATCGAATCGAGCAGCTCATTAATCAGAAAGAGATGTTCAGGAGGTCCCGAAGCAATCAGTTGATTCTGAACGTTGTCGGCAATCAAAAGGGTCTTGCCAATAACGATAGACTGGGGAGGTTCTGCTTGATCCGCCCCTGCCTTCCCAAGGTTTCCGGTGCTGCCGCTCGACCCAGAGTTGCCGAAAGCGTTCGTTCCGTTACCGAGGTTGTTTGGCGTGCCAAACCGGTTCTGATCCTGTAGACCTGTCTGAGGCTGACCCGAGATTTGGTTGGCTCCTTTGCCATCATCAAGCCCACGAGTGATGATATCCCCGGCAATTTGGAGGAAATCAGAAACCGAGATGTAACTCAGCTTCCGTCTCATGTAATTCGATTTCTCGTAGGGCGCATCGAGATGGCTGATAAGATTTTCGATGTGCTCCATGTCGACCGGTGTGGCGACTACGAGAATTTTGTTGGCCCAAGGCATGGCTCTGAGGCGCGGCTTCGGGGCGTTAGGACGAGCATTGTTGGTGCTCTCCGATGCCATCGAGGGGGCAGTAACACCAGCGGTGGTTCCAGCCGGTTGGGTGTTTTGGGGCTCGGTTGCTGGAGCCGTGGTTGAAGCCGATTCGGTATCGTTCAGACCAAGAATATCGGCCAGTGCTTCCACGGTTTCTTCCGCGTCTGCGCGCTCGAGGTGGAAAGTACGGTCCATCGTCCGTTGCATGCTGATATCGAGATGGTCGCGAAGCTCGATAAGACTGCGAATGACAGTGGTATTCTCAGTAATCACCACAGCTGAAGCATTTTTAAGAGGAGTGATTTTCCCGTAAGGATGCAACTC
>DCQY01000082.1:0-15094 GCA_002323995.1 Akkermansiaceae bacterium UBA1506
GACAAGCAAATGGATCACCTCGTCGCCAACGGCACCACTTTCAGCACCGCCACCAACGGCATCGGAGACTTTAAGTTCGGTGGCCTTGTCGGCCTATTCGAAAAGGGCAGCACCCGCGCCCACCTCAACCTCGTAATGAGCGCCCCAACCGGATCCATTGAAGAAACCGGATTCGTTCCACCAGCCGGCGGAACGATTCGTCTCCCTTATCCAATGCAGCTCGGCTCTGGAACTTGGGACTTCAAGCCCGGTATCACTTGGCTCGGACAGTTCGAGAATCTCTCATGGGGTGCACAATTGCATGGGACAATCCGGATCAATGACAACGATGCCGGATACAGCCTAGGCAACGAATTCGGAGCCGATCTTTGGGGAGCTCTTCGTCTCTCGGACGCCATTAGCAGCTCACTTCGTCTCAGCGCCACTACCTGGGGAGATATTGAAGGACGCGATCCAATGATTATGGGACCAGTACCTACCTCTGATCCCAGCAACCAAGCCGGGGAGCGAATCGACCTTTTCGCCGGATTAAACTACCACTGCCAAAACGGGTTCTTCAAAGGTCACCGCCTCGCTATCGAAGCGGGAACACCCATCTATCAGAATCTCGATGGACCTCGACTCGGAATGGATTGGATGGTCGTCGTCGGCTGGCAAAAAGCTTTTTGAGGTTGTCCCTTATTAATCAGGGACCCATTCCTCTTTCAATCCTTAAGCAGGGTTAGGTCTAGGACCTAGCCCTCTTTTCTTTCTCGGTCAGATCAATTCCTCAGCGGCACCATACGAGGGGATTGTGCCCCCATGCCTTTGGGCTATTCACCAACCGCAAAGTCAAAGATGATCTCGGAATTTGCCATCTCGATATCTTCAATCGAATCAGGAAGGATCCCGGAGCCACCCAGCATCACGATGGTGAGCTCGGCGAGACCAGCAACGGGAGCAATATCGGTTACCTGACGACACTTAACGAGGCTAAATTGAACGAGGCTCCGAAGCTGTGAGACTTGCTTGATATCTTTGAGATTTCGACACCCTGTCACATCAAGCTGCTCCAAACCGTCGCAGACTTCGATACCCGAAAGGGTTTCTAATTTAGGACAGTGGGTGAAACCTGCATACTGAGACACGGATGAAGGTATACCCTTGATGGAACTGAGATTTGGGCACGCTTCCAAATGAATTTCTTTTAGGCTGGATAACCCTGATAGAGCCTCCATTGAGGTTATTGAGTCCTGCCCCCCCATCCTCAAAACTCGCAGAGATGCAAGCTGTCCGATCTCTGATAAATCCGGAACGTCAACGTTACGAATATCGAGAACAATCAAACTGGAAAGTCCAGAAACGCCTTTCAGACCAACGAGTGAACTGGCATTGCTGACATCAAGATCCGTCAACTGATCAAGTCGTTCCAAGCCTGTTACAGATTGAATTCGAGACGCTCCATCAAGGAACAACTGCTTTAGCAGCGCCAGCGACGAAACATCAAGACTCGTCAACTTACGGCAACGACTCAGATAAAGATTTTCCAGAGCAGACAACCCTACCAAATCAAATTCCTCGAGAGCAATCGACCCGGTGAGATCAAGCGTTACGAGGGAAGGTAATCTGCGTATAGGAGAAGCATCCCTTAACTTAGTCGCATCCATCACGATGAGTTCCGCGAGATTAGGATGACTCGACACCCCGTCAACAGACTCCAGATTGGGGCAGTCAATGACAACTAACGAAACAACTGAAGTGAGTCCCTCAAATCCATCGAGAGACTGAAGATTGGGAGCACCCGTTAAATCAATAACTGTTGGCTCCCCCACCCGTTTGACAAGAGAGGCGAACTCAACCAGATCAACGAGAGCTTCCCCATCGCAGCCAATGAAAAACTCATTGTCCCTTTCTACCACCTGCGCATTGAAATGGATTCTTAGCTCCTCTAAAGCGGCTTCACGATCTGCCCGTTGCCACAACACCAAAACCACGACTGCAACGATCGTTGCCGCTGCGATTACCAGATAACGAGTCGCACTCTTCATGATTGAGGGGAGAACTGCACTGCGCAGCGTCAAACCATACCCCAACCCATCGAATTCTGCCAAGGTAGATTGTGGAGAAACGCGGCTAAGGAACTGGGATGCGATCGAGAATCGCAGCGATAATTTCTTCACTCGAAATTTCCTCAGCCTCCGCCTCGTAGCTCAGAAGAATTCGATGCCGAAGAACGTCGTGCGCAAGATCCTTAACGTCCTGCGGAACCACATAACCACGGCCTTGGAGAAAGGCCGCTGCCTTGGCCGCGAGAGTCAAATTAATCGTACCTCGAGGTGAAGCGCCCGCCCGCACCAACGGCCCGAGCGCCGGGTCAACCTCGCCGGGCTGGCGAGTCGCGTGGATCAAGCTGACGATATAGTCCTTCACCCCGTCATCGACATAGATGTAGTCCACCAGCTTGCGACTAGCGATGACCGTCTGCGGCTCCACAACTGCAGTTGTCGTTGTATTCGCTGATGAAGTGGCCATGCGATCGAGGATAGCCCGCTCTTCGTCTAACGTCGGATAGTCGACGAGGACTTTGACAAGAAAGCGGTCAAGCTGCGCTTCCGGGAGCTGGTAGGTTCCTTCCTGATCGATCGGGTTCTGAGTTGCTAGAACGAGGAAGGGATCCGGCAGTTGGTAAGTGGTGTCTCCAATAGTCACCTGGCGCTCCTGCATTGCCTCAAGCAGCGCACTTTGCACTTTAGCAGGAGCCCGATTAATCTCGTCGGCCAGGATCAGGTTCGAGAAGACAGGCCCGAGTTTTGGAGAAAACTCATTCGTCTGTGGGTTGAAGATCAAGGTGCCGAGCAAGTCAGCAGGTAGCAGATCAGGTGTGAATTGAATCCGCTGAAATTGAGCTGCCAGCGATCCTGCAAGCGAGTTGACCGTGAGCGTCTTCGCCAACCCCGGAACGCCTTCAAGGAGAACGTGACCGTTGGTCAGTAATCCAATGAGGAGGCGATCAACCAATTGATTCTGCCCCACGACTACCTTGCCCATTTCGGCCTTTACGGCCTTAACCCAGGTTCCGTGGCGATTGATCTCTTCGGCGAGTTTGTTGGTGTCGACAGTGTGCATCAAGATGGCCGATAGAATGAAGCAGATTTTCTCGCATGCAAGCCCCCAACTCACGCAGGCGAAGGTTCTTCACCCTCGTCGTTACCGCTTTCCTCGTTACTTTCACTACCAAGACGCTTCTCAACCGCAGGCTCAAGACGCTTCTCCCAAATGTAACGCACGAAGAGAACCTTAACCGAGGCTGTAAGCGGGACAGCGAGCAGTGCCCCCAGCAATCCGCCAAGAAGCAGTGACCAGAACAGGACCGAAAAGATCACCGTCAAGGGGTGCAGCCCCACTGAATCGCCGACAATCTTAGGAGCCGTGACAAGTCCGTTGATCTGCTGAAGAATGATAAAGATGGCGAGCACAATCAAGGGGTAAGCCCACACACTAGGTAGCCAGTTCCATGCGTTCACTCGAATCTCTACTTTTCCGGCGTCATCCAACACCTCAGTAACAACCTTCGATCTCACCTTGGTTTCGCCATCACTGTCTACGAATTCGACCTTAGCCACCGCTCCAACTTCGGGTGGATCATTACCGGCTACAGTTCCAACTTCAGTAGCCCCGAAGTGAGCAATCGCTATAATGATTGTGGGAATCATGACGAGAAGATTCCCGATATACGGAATCAATCCGAGGATCGCAAGGAAAGCACCTATGAGAAGCGCATAAGGCACTCCAAGCATCGATAGAGCAATAGCAATCAAGGCGCCATCAATTAGACTGACCATCATCTGCCCACGGAAAAAGGAAATCAGGTAACGATTAATTTCGGTCAGAGTCCCCACCACCTCGTCTTTGAAATGAGAGGCACGAAGCGGGACATAGTCTGCCCAGGTTTGAGAAATCTTGCGGCCCTCTTTAAGGAAATAAAAGAGGTAGATCGGAACGAGGAGAAGCCCAAGAAGATAGCCAAAGAATCCAAACGCACCACTGAGGCGACTCCACAACCATTTGCCGATCTTTGAAGCCACCGCTGGCCCTTCGTTGCCAATCCAATCGATTCCCTTGTCATAATATTCCTTCGCAATACCGGCGCTCACGTAAGGCTCGGCCGAATTGGCTCCTTTTTTCAGCAGGCCAACGACGTCTTCCTGTATTTGATCCGCATTTTCGAGGACCTCACTAGCTTGCCCGAAGGCTGGGACAACAACCATTACCATCAGACCGGTGATCAAGGTAAGGAAGCCGACAAAGACAACCATCATGGCTCGTCGATCCGGCCAGCCTCGCTTTCGAAGCCAATCCACAATTGGTTGGAGCAGATAGGCAATGATCCCAGCTAAAGCTAGCGGGACTAATACCGGTTGAAGATAACCGAGAACCATACCTGTGAGCAAAATTAAGCCCAAAGCGACCGCGCCAATAACGACTATAGAAGAAGCTGTAATCGCGCTCCAAAGAGTCCGCCGTTGAAATCGGGACGGATACTCCATCCTCGGCTTTTCAGCAGTTTCAGTCTCAGTCGATTCCATCAATGAATGTAATTAGGATATTCCCCCACTGGCCTCGCACAGGCAATTACAAAATACCTAACGAGATGTAATGTTACTTTTTCCGCGGTTCGAGCTCCTGTGAATAATCCTGTGAATAACTCAAAGTAATCCCAATTTATATCGAGATACTGGGAATAACTCCCGGCAATTGACGGAAACGACGAACTTTTATTGCCGCAAGAGATACAATTACTGCTCAAAACGTCGTCCATATTTCACTCAAGCAACTAACATTACCTGAGTTTTTATAACCTATTGTATTTCAGTATTTTATGAGTTTATATTACGAAGATCAAAGAGTAATGCAGTTATCCCAAGTGGCTTAAAATTAGAGCATTATATCTTTTTAAAATTATCATTTTGGCTTTATGAGAGACATTTTAGATTTTTCACATTGATCGCCTCTTGTGTGAATAAGTCGAAGAATAAGTCTGTGAATAACTCGTGAAAAACTAGTTGAAGCAGAGGCCTCCAAATTCATCTGGTTTTCAATCGTTGCATTTCCGTGCTATGGATTGCGGCTAAAGGTCGCCAAGTAATCGACAATTCCTGACCTTTTCTTTTCATCACGTTGCTCCCATGTTTGTTGACCATATTAAGATTTTCGCGAAAGCCGGTGATGGAGGTCATGGCTGTTCCAGCTTTCGTCGCGAAAAATTTGAGCCAAAAGGTGGTCCTGACGGCGGCGATGGCGGTCGAGGTGGCGACGTGATCCTTCAAGTCGACCATCACACTGATAACCTAAAAGCATTCTTCTACCGCCCAAACCAGAAAGCCGAGCGCGGCATGCATGGGCAGGGCCAGCGAAAGACGGGCAAGTCTGGTAAGAATCTTGTTTTAAAGGTTCCGCCAGGAACGATCGTCTACCGAACAGAGCCCCATCACCTGAGAAAGGGAAAGGATGACTTCGAAGAACCAGACCTCTCTACTGTCGATTGGGCGGGAGAGTTCATCGAGGATGAAGAAGGGCAGATGGTAGTCATGGATAGAACCATGCCTGAGCAAGAGGATGAAACAGACGATAAGGATTCTGCTCCATCAGAAGAGGCCGAAGCTACCGAAAAAGCCGCCGAAGTGCTCTCGGAAGACGAAGACAACAGCGAATTTTTTGTCGATGGCGAAGAAACCGGGAATTTTGAGGTTCAGGCAGAAGAACCCCATCCCTATGGCGAACTCATCGCTGACCTCACTGAAATTGGTCAAAAATTCACCCTCTGCAGCGGAGGGATCGGCGGCAAGGGCAATTGGAACTTCCGCACTGACACCAACCAAGCTCCCATTGAGTTTACCATGGGCGGGAAAGGAGAGGAAGACTGGTTTTACCTCGAACTCAGGCAAATCGCAGACGTCGGCCTCGTTGGTTTTCCTAATGCGGGCAAGTCGACCTTGCTCACTACCCTTTCGAATGCGACCCCGAAAGTGGCAGCCTACCCATTTACCACTCTGAAACCGATGGTTGGAGTGGTTGATTTTCCGGGGTTCTACCGTGCCACGATTGCTGATATTCCGGGGCTAATTGAAGGGGCCCATGCCAATATTGGACTGGGTCACGATTTCCTGCGCCATATTAGTCGATGCTCGATATTCTTATTTGTCGTCGACACCGCCGCAGTCGATCAGCGTGATCCTATCTCAGATATCCAAATCCTTCGAAAAGAGCTTCGTCTCTATGACGAAGAATTGGGTGAGCGCCCGTGGTTGATCGTCCCTAACAAAATCGATCTCGAAGAGTCGAATCTTTACCTCGAAGCCCTCAAGACTCGATTTCCCAAACAAGAGGTCTTCCCTATTTCCGCTGAGAAAGGAGACGGCCTTGACGCACTGAAAAAGCGCCTCTGCGAGCTCGCGGGCAAGCGCCCCATCTAACCAAGGCAGCAGGGAATAAGCCGTTGCGTTCGCAGCAGCCTGCATTAACCTTATCGTCGGCATGGGAACGGAAAGCTACGGTTTCATCTCCACTACTGTTATCGCAATTATTATAGGCTGAACACGCCTCGTGATTGCGAATCGGTCTACTTCACTACTCTTAGCTGCTAAGAGCCAACCGAATCGGGATCACCCCAATTCCACGACTTGTTCCCCTCATTGAACCCGTTGAACCTTTGCCTTTACCCTTAAACTCATTATGAGCGACCATCCTAACGTGAAACTCTACGACACCACCCTGCGTGACGGCACCCAGGGCGAAGGTGTGAATTTCAGCTCTCTGGATAAGATTAGAATTGCGCAGGAACTCGATGACTTTGGGATGCATTACATCGAGGGTGGCTGGCCCGGTTCAAATCCGAAGGACGTCTCGTTTTTCGAAAAGGCCGCTGATCTCGATTGGAAAAACGCTAAGATCGCCGCCTTCGGAAGCACCCGTCGCAAAAACACTGCAGTAGAAGATGATCCACAGGTTCAGTTGCTCCTTGAGGCAAAGACGCCTGCGATCACCTTCTTCGGTAAAAGCTGGCGCCTTCATGTCAACGAGGTTCTCAGTACCACCGAGGAGGAGAATCAGGCGATGATTCGCGAGACAACGCGCTATCTCAAAGAAAACGGGCGCGAGGTCATCTACGACGCAGAACATTTCTTTGATGGCTACAAGGACTCCTCTGAACATGCCCTCGCTACACTTCTGGCGGCCAAAGAAGGAGGCGCCGACTGGGTCATTCTCTGCGACACGAACGGAGGCACCATGCCCCATGAAGTGGCCGAAATAACGCAAGTGGTGATGAAAGAAATCGGAATACCCGTAGGGATTCACACTCACGATGATACTGGCGTCGCGGTTGCTAATGCACTAGCTTCCGTTCGCGCCGGAGCAACGCAAATACAGGGCACGGTTAACGGCTACGGGGAACGAGTGGGTAATTGTAATCTCACCACGGTCATTCCGAACCTGCAGCTAAAGATGGGTCGCCCTGTCATCGAAGATGTCGGGCGCCTGACTCACCTCGCCCATTTTGTCGATGATCTTGCCAATTGTGCTCACAACATTCGGGCACCCTACGTCGGCTCGACTGCTTTCGCCCACAAGGGTGGCATGCATGTCAACGCTGTCCAAAAAGTGGCCCACAGCTTTGAGCACATCGAACCCAAGACGGTTGGCAACCGCCAGCGAATTCTCGTTTCAGAACTCTCTGGTCAGTCCAACGTACTCATGAAAGCTGAGGAATTGGGCCTACCGATTGAAAAGGGCAGCCCTGAAGCCAGTGCAATCCTTGAAGATCTGAAGAAAAAAGAAGAGCAAGGCTACGAATTTGAGGCTGCTGAAGCTACCTTCGAGCTGCTCATCCGACATCACCTCGACACCTACAAGCCCTTCTTTGAGCTGAAGGAATACCACTGCACATTTCGCCGTGACGGTGAACAGGATTACCAAACTTGTTCTGCCACAGTGAAACTCGGCGTCAACGGCAGCGAAGAGTATCGGGTCGCTGAGGGAGACGGTCCCGTTAATGCGCTCGACGGTGCCCTTCGCAAAGCGCTGCGTCCCACCTATCCGGAGATCGATGAGATGGAGCTTGAGGACTATAAGGTTCGCATCATCGACAGCCATATGGGCACTGGCGCGAAGACTCGCGTCCTTATCCTTAGCAGCGACGGACAGGAGCAATGGGGAACAGTTGGTGTTAGCTACAACATCATCGAGGCTAGCTGGCGGGCTCTCGTCGATTCAGTGGAGTACTTTCTCGCCAAGAAGCGAAGCGACTGAACCTTCCGCTAAGGTTTCATCACCCCTACCCCTCCGCACACAGGTGGTTGTTTCTCGTATCCGGATTCAGTGATTTGTGACAGAACATATCTGTCACCAGTTATATTCATGTTGTTTCTACGAATTTCATTACTCCTACTGGGCTTCTCCACAATTACCTCCGGTGCCGAGCGTCCAAACATCTTACTGATTTTTACCGATGATCAGGGGATCAATGATGTCGGATGTTACGGCTCTGAGATCCCGACTCCTAATATTGATCGAATTGGAGCCGAGGGCATTCAATTTAGGAATTTCTACTCCGCATCATCGATCTGCACACCCTCAAGATTCGGGTTGCTGACCGGGCGTAATCCGATTCGATCTCAAGACCAGTTACTGAGCGCTCTCATGTTCATGGCCGACGAACACAAAGGATATAGCATCAAACCTCACGAAACCACCATTGCGGAAGTCCTCAGGGATGAGGGGGCCTATGATACCGCCTTGATTGGGAAGTGGCACCTCGGCCACGGCGATGAATCGATGCTTCCTCATCACCACGGATTCAACACTTTCATCGGACACACGGGCGGGTGCATCGACTTCTTCACTATGACCTACGGGATCATCCCTGATTGGTATCATCAGTCGGAAGTTGTCAGTGAGAACGGGTATGCGACCGAACTCATTACAGAGGAAGCCATCGCGTTCCTTAGTGAACGCAATCAGAAGAGAACGGAGCCGTTTTTCCTCTACTTAGCCTATAACGCCCCTCATTTCGGAAAAGGTTACAGCCCCTCTGATGAGGCCCCGGTAAACCTGATGCAACCGCAAGCAGCAGAACTCAAACGGGTTCATTTCATCGAAGACAAGATTCGTCGGGAATTTGCCGCCATGACTGTGAGCCTAGATGACGGGATTGGGCAAGTCCTTGACTGCCTCGAAGAAAATGACCTCAAAGAAAACACGCTTGTCATCTTTCTAACAGACCATGGCGGTGATCCAACCTACGGCGGCAGTAACCTTCCTTTACGAGGCGACAAGGCAACACTCTTTGAAGGGGGGGTGCGCGTTCCCTGCCTGATGCGCTGGCCGGCAGGCATCGAAGCAGGACAGGAATCAAGCGCACTGCTCTCCTCGCTCGATCTGTTTCCAGGGTTTTGCCAACTGGCAGAAATCACGCTACCCAGCAACTGGCCACTAGACGGATTAAGTTTTATTCCTCACTTGAACGCGCGGAACAAAACCACTGTGACTCGCGAATTTCTCTGGCAAACCGGGGCCCATGCCGAACTCGGCCGAAAATCGTGGCTTGCTTACCGCGCCGGAGATATGAAATACCTGAACAGTCCCCAATACGGCGAGTTCCTCTTTAATTTGGCTGACGATCCTAGCGAGAAAGAAAATCTTAAGGAAAATATGCCGGAACTCTTTGAAGAGATGAAACGGACAGCCCTCGACCGGGCGGCCGCAATGCGAACGTCATCTGTCGTTCCCTAGTTACCGAACAGCTTTTCGAAGAAGGACTTTGTCTTTTCGGGGGTAGCTGCTGTTACATCGGCCTCAGCTTCGATGACCTCGACCAATTCTTCTGGCACTTCTGGGCGGACCGTTGAACCGATCATCTTCTCTGGCACCTCGATCACATCCGTGAAGACCTTATTCGGATTGCTCCTGAGGAAGGTATTAATCGGCACGCGCATGAGACGGTTCTCGAATCTGAGACGACGGTGTGCTTCAATGAAAGTACGGGGACTATGGTAGGTGGTGTAGGTTTTTGGATAAAAGTCACGATGCATCCCCACACGAAGATCCTTCCGAATCTCAAAGTGTAGGTGAGCGGTATACATGCGGTAGGGTCCACGTCCCATGGTGCCTACCGTCTGGCCACGGAAAACCTGCTGCCCCAATTGGACTGATCTTACTTTCAAGTGCCCATAGAGCGAGTCGACAAATTCGATTTGCCCAGATTTCCCTCGGTAGGCATGACGAATGATCACCACATTGCCCCAGCCTGCCTTATAATCCTCTGAGAAAACGACAATCCCGTTAGCGATAGAGTAGATTGGGTCACCCTCATCACTGTTTCCACCACCATCTCCGTTCCAGTCCTCTCCTAGGTGACCGTTTTGCGTGAATCCGCGGTATACGTAGTAACCGTCAGCGTCCGGTTTCCCGACTGGGTAATCAAAGCCATCAGCGAGCCGGGCTGAAGTGTAGGACTGCGCATTAACAATACCTATGCTTCTCTCCACCAACAGGCATGAGCAAGCGAGACAAATAACAGCGAGAAGTCGCGACGATGTATTGTAGGAAAACACGATCGTAAGAAGACACCAAATTGGTTTAACGCACTCTGAGACGTTTCAACACGAGGTAAATTAGGTAGCGATAAGCTTAAAATACACAAAGGCCGCGGCACCGGCAATGATGCAGTATATACCGAAATACTCAAATTTCCCTCTTCGGATCGCGGCCAGAACGGTGTAAATGGCAATCAGGCCAGATCCAAAGGCGACTCCCGCTCCGACCAGATAATTAGTCAAAAGGTCTTTTTCCTTAGGTAAATGACCCAGTTCAAGGAAGGCTGCTGCGGCAATTGCCGGAATGGCCATGATGAAGGAAAATTCAGCCGCTGCCGAGGATTTGGCCCCTGCAAGCATGCCCGAAACGATGCTCGAACCGGATCGCGAAACACCCGGTAGAATAGCGAACGCTTGACCAATACCCATGATAAGAGCCGATTTAACACCAACGTCAGCGTCTTCTCTTTGGCGTCCGGCTATCAAGCGCGGAAGAAAGAGAATCCCCCCGGTCATCATGAGTAATAGTCCCACAATCGCAGGGCTCTCGTAAGTGCCCTCAAAGACGTCTTTCAACGGAGAGAACCCCACGATGGCCGCCGGTATGCTGGCTAAGGCAAGCAAAGCTATCATCTTGCGCTCACGGGCGAGTTCCTCGCGAAAGGGAGGCAGAATGCTCAACAGCATGTTCCAGAGACTTCTCCAAAAATAGATTACTACAGAAAGGAGAGTCCCAAAATGAACCATCACCTCAAAGGTTACGCCCTGATCTGATACACCAAGCAACTTCTGGGAGAGAACCAAGTGCCCTGAGGAGGAAACCGGGAGGAACTCAGTCAGTCCCTGGATCAGCCCCAAGATCATGGCTTCAAGAAGACTCATGTGCATTTATAATCCACAACGATGAATATACCAGAGATCATTCCTGCGGTTTTGAAAGGCTCTAAAAACAGGCTATTTGTGAGATTTTATAAGCCCGCGAAGTAGTTTAAGAATTGTAAAACATCATTGAGATTGTGCCGCTTACGGCCAGGCGGAGCACTACGAAAAATTTCATGACTTCCCGTGTTTATGGTCATTTCTAGCTTCTCTATTCCTGCAAACTCTCACGAAAGACTCTCAAAATTGAAGCTATTTCTCATTTATCACTTGTCATTATACTGAAACTGGCCACAATTATTAGACCCGGTGCCGCTATATACTGGAATTGTGGTTTTTATCTGCATTAGACAAGGATCGAGAGCATCAATTTCCGGCGCCACACACGAAACTCGACCGAAGACCCATGGCAGACGAAGAACCACCCGAATTGATGACTGTTAAGGAAACCGCAGCGTATCTGCGCATTCCCCTCCCAACAGTCTACTACCTTGTCCAGCGCGGCCAACTTCCCGCAATTCAAATAGGCGGCCGCTGGCGAATAAAGCGGAGCCTGCTTGACCGTGACATACTGAAGACAGATGAAGGCGGCCAGCCCACAGTACTCGTCGTCGACGATGACCCAGCCCTTCAGACCCTATTCAAGCAGTTTCTCAAAAAAGCCGGGTTTGGACGAATTGTTGTTGGGACTGGTGCAGAGGCCCTCAGCTACGCCGAAAAGCAACGCTTTGATCTCGTATTTCTCGACCTCAAACTCCCCGACATACCTGGAGATGAACTTTACGAAAAATTGAAAGGCCTCTATCCAGACCTTCCGATCGTGATCATCACCGGCTACCCTGATAGTGAGATTCTGACCAAGATCCTCGCCAGCGGACCTGTTACCGTGATCAAGAAGCCAATCGAATACGACCAGCTCAATCGCACCGTTAAAATTCTGGGCCATAAAGGCACCGAGGCCGGCTGATTTTGTAATTACCCAAGTCGTTCACCTATTAAGAACTAAAAAAGGCTCTTCCGGCAGGAAGAGCCTTTTTTGTCACGAGTTCGGCCCTCTTATTACAATTGAAAGGCTTTACCATTTTGTCTCTCAAAGAATCGGTTAGCACCATAGGCGGTGTAACTCGCGCTTCAATGGAGCATGTGGCGGTCAAATCTGCTTCTATGGCGCACCTAAAGAAACTTCGCACGCTGGCCGATCGCAAAAATCATGTGCGCACAAAAAAGCCGACCCTCATAGAGAAGTCGGCTTTTCAAAGGTGTTGTGCGTCTAAAAACTAACGGCTTCGCACGCGATTCTTGCCCTGAGAAACAAGGAATCCACCCTGATAAAACTTTGATTGTCGGTTGAACGGTTTAAGAGCCTTTCCATCGATGGTCTCAGGGGCAGCGCCTGTGATCGCGGGGGGAGAACCTGCTTGAGACTCCACCACCGCAGCGGCAGTCGATGGGTCTTGCGCGGGGCGACTCACCGTTGCGCGCCCCTTTTGCTTAATCGCCTCAAGACGTGCTTCAGCTTTTGCAGCATGAATTTTTGTTTGAGCCAATCGACGGTTCCTCAAACGCTCGAGCCAGCCCACCTGATCCGGAGTTCGGAGGTCAGGCAAAGGAGCTAGAATGCTCGTGTCAAGATGATCGGCGCAGGCGCCAGTAGTGGGACTTCCCATGATCATACTTACCGCGAGAACAGCTGCTGCAAAAAGCGTGCTGCGGGAAAAGCTACGAATTATTTGTTCCATATCGTTTGATCAGAAATTGAATGTTTGAAATTTAAATCTTATGTCACTTGAGCGCTGGAATACTTCGGACTAATCGATGATACCAACTGTTGCCTGAGGAACACCAAACACTCGCAGGCTGGAGTAGCGATTTGTGTCAGGATGGTAAGTGTAAACAGTGACTCCTCCGAAGGAAGGCGAGGCAGCGCGCTTTCTTCGAAGCAACTCTTCCGCTTCCTCGCGCTCAATCACCTCCAAGCTGAAAGGATTATTACCAACCATCGCATCGAGAGCGTCCTCAGCGAAGGTGTAGTAGTAGCGCTCGTTATCTTCGTAGATGACTTCATCCAATCCAACGCCAATGATGTAGAGACTACCATAGGCATCGGTGTAGTAAACGTAGCGCTCACCATCCTGATCACGCTCTCCAGCAATCCCTGAGTTCAACAGATTATTGAAGAACAGCTGCTCGGTTGGAGTGAGAAATGTCGGAGGCACCGGTGGCTCCGGAGGAAGCGGCGGATTGGCAGGGTCAAAGAAATACACATTGTAGGGGCCGAAACCATTGGATGGGTAATCTCCTTGAGGAGTGAATACGCCGGTTGGTTCTCCAAACGAGCCAGTAGCCATAACGAATTCAGTTCCCAAGTTTTCGTCGTTTCGCCCGCTGCCAGGTGCCGGAGTGCGAGTGTAAGCAGAGCCGTTGATAGAACTACCTTCACTTATCTGATTCCCTTCTGCATTGGTGGTGTAGATGCGCGTCTGACCCGAACCCAGACCAAGGAAAGAGGAAGTGATGCGGCCAACCGCTCTATTCCTGATATCTCCAGTGGCGTTAGGATTTTCTGCAAGTGTTAGAACACCAGCACCTGCCTCAGCAGTGGCTCGCCCAACAGCAATGAAGGTTTCCCCGTTTAAAGAACGTGTGATCCCATCGAGATTGTTAGTCACATTGTCATTATTCGTAGGATCAGCGTGACCAATCGCCCCGCCGATGCTTGTGATATCTCGCCCGGCTTTCACGTAAATATCACCATTCCAGATACCCCCACTTTTACTTCGAGTTGCGATGGCTGAGGCGTTACGCTCACGGCTGTTGGTATCACCGTGACCGATCTTGGCCCAGTTGCGAGCGGACGTGTCGAGAGGCCCAATCAGTATAGAACTGTTATCCGTTAGGAAAATGTCATTTCCAGCTGTGACATCAATGTCGCCCGTGAAATTTCCGTTGGTAGCTCCATTAACACCATTGAGGCCTCCACCCTGTCCCATACCACCATGGCCGATGTGAGCATAAGCGTCTCTCATAGCGGCATTGTCGCCCGCCTTCACGCCAGTATAGCCTCCAAAAGATATATTGGCAGCAAGGCCGCGTTCGCCCTCTACCAGACTGCTGCCGTCACCGAAACCACTCTCGACCCGAATGTCATTGGAGGCAGCGACGGTAATATTACCGGTAATATTAGCATCCCGACCCAAGGCACCGTGGCCAATCTGTGCCCACTGGAACTGCTGGTCGAACGGGTTGGCCTCGATGTTGTTACCAAAACCACCCATCAAATTGAGATTACCTCCAGAAAGTACCGTCACTGAGCCGCTGAAAGGCACGGTCGCACTGGAGCCGTTGATATTAACCCCGGCTTGAAATCCTCCATGACCAACTCTCGCCCAGTCGAACTCAGCGAGTCCACCTTGAATATCAACATCCCCACCTGCATTAACAAAAACATCACCGGTATAACCGGTCTCGTAATTGTGACCACCATGCCCAATCTGGGCCCAGTTCTGCTCGAGGTAGTCGACGCCAGTTGGGGCCGCATCCTTCGAAGAGATTTCACCGTTGCTCCCTTCCAAAGTGACCGCATCAATTTGGGGGAGTTGGCTACCTTCGACTCGCAAAGTGCCCCCAGTCGTGATCGAAATGTC
>DCQY01000082.1:15482-17587 GCA_002323995.1 Akkermansiaceae bacterium UBA1506
CCCACGTGAGCCCAGTTCTGATTAGCCCTTACATTTGGATCGCGAACCACAGTTGTATTGGCTGCAGAGAGAGTGTTCTCATTCTGAGTCGTCTGGAAAAAAGCGAGATCACCGATTTCCTGGACGGCAAGTAGTTCAAAATTCCCTCCGGCCGTGATCGTAATGTCGGAGCTCGTGTTGGCAACATTTCCGATACCGCTCTGGCCGCGGTTACCGTTATCAAGGAACCGGCGACTCCCGTTGTTAGTGCGAGTGTCTCCCACTCGGAAGAGCCCGGGAAGTAGGCCGCCGTGACCAATTTGGACAAAGTTTTGTGCTCCGGTCTGGGCGCCATTATAGTTATGAGCGTTGACATTGTATTCCTCGTAGCCACCAAAACCAGCGTGCGCAATCACATCACCCTCCAGGGCACTTATCGTAACGTCTCCCCAGTGGTCACCCTTGGACTCGTAGCCACCGTGCCCAATGCGGGCCCAGTTCTGGTTGTTCGGAAACGTGGCGCGGACAGCGCCGTCGCGAGGTTTTGCCTTAACGATGACACTTCCACCAGCATCCAAATTAATGTTGCCGTGGTGTCCCCGCTCGGTTTCCGCTACCTCTACCCCACCAAGCCTGTAATCGGCAGTGCGGTTGTAGCCACCGTGGCCGATCATCGCGTAGGATCGGGCATCGCGGCTGCCAGCGTAAGCTTCGATGTTTTCGCCAGCGGTGATTGAGATATCACCCGAAAGAGTGGCATGGCCGTTGTCTGGCGAAAGGTTGTCGGAGTTCTGCCCAAAAGCAGGCAAGTTGGTCCTAACCTGGTTAGCCCCTCCGTGCCCAACTTGACGGTAGGCCTCCTCACCTTCGCCAGCCTCCATGACGAAGAAAGTCCCCGCGGTGACGTTAATGTCACCGCTGTATCGTCCCGCTGCTCCCCAGCCGCCAAGACCGATTTGACCGTAGCTACGATCCGCCACTCCAATGGCAGTGGGGTGAGTGCCACGCTCCATGCTGATACTGGTTCCCGCGATAACGGTGATACCATCCTGTAAAGTCGCAGTCGTCTGGGTTCCATCACTGACCATCGCTACGCTGTGGTTACCGTGAGCGTTGTAACCGCCATGCCCAATTTGAGCAAAGCCTCGACCTCGAATTCCTGGCGTGAGAGTGACGTCACCCACGCGAGCTTCCACGTGAATTGCTCCGGAATGGCCAGCCAAATCCGAAGCAACTGCGCGACCTCCCTCAGAGCCGGCCACGTCGCGAGTCACGCCTCCTCCAGCGACCGTCGCGTTTCCGCCAGCGTTGTAGACAGTGGTCAAAGAACCCACGTTGAGCCCTAGATTTGCGTTGTTAGTCCAGTTGTGCTCGTAGGCTCCCACAACCCCACTACGATATCCGCCGTGGCCAATTTGGACGATGTCACCCTCGCTACCGGCCGGGTTTGTAAAGCTGCCACCACCACCGATGCTTTCGAGTCCAGAGGCGCCTCGAACATAATTGTCAACTAACACTGAAATATCTCCACTGAACGTTCCGATCATCTCAAGAACGCCACCGTGACCGACACGAACTCCGGCGAACTCTTGGTTCGCAGCAGAAGAACTGCCCAACATATCGAGAAAGAGGCTCTCAACGGTCACATCACCGGATAGGTCGCCAAAGCTCTCCATGCCGCCATGACCAATCTGATTGAAACTACGGTTACCTCCACCACGCATCAAAATGCCACCTGACTCCGAGATAACAGAAATATTAGCATCATCCACACTGATCGAGTTACCGATGCGATTGGCCTGATTGGCATTGTTACTTCCACCGTGACCAATCATGACGTGGGCATCTGCCGCGCCTGTGCCTGTCAGACTAATCAAAGACTTGGCGCGCACATTGATGTCACCGGTCGCTGTATTGGCTCCGTTAAATCGGAAATAACCAACCTGGGTGAATTCGTCTGCTCCATTGCCAGCGCTGGCAAGAAGCACGCTGCCAAACACATTGGTCTCGCCGCCAGCAGAACCAACAGCCACCTCACCGAACGCCCCCGAATTAAGCAACACCGCGCCACCTTCGTTGCCATAATCGCCAAAGTTGGCAGAGTCAGTCAGGGTGGCAAAAGAGAT
>DCQY01000022.1 GCA_002323995.1 Akkermansiaceae bacterium UBA1506
TCCACCTTGGACATTTCGGCATCGAGAACCTCGCGGCGAAGGTTAGTTCCCGATTTACGCGCCCACCAGAGAACGATTGGGGAAGCAATAAAAATCGAGGAGTAGGTTCCGATGGCCACACCAATGATGAGGGTGAGTGCGAAATTACGGAGGCCAGGCCCTCCAAAGAGAAAGAGGACAAACACTGTGATCAACGTGGTCAAACTCGTGAGTAAAGTGCGGGCGAGCGTCCGGTTGAGCGAGTCGTTCATGATATCCTTAATATTGCCCCGCTTGGTTGCGAGCCCTTCGCGGACTCGGTCGAATACCACGATGGTATCGTTGATGGAATAACCGGCAATGGTTAGGAAAGCACCAACCGTGATGAGGGTGAACTCCTGGCCGATCAGGGTGGTGATGCCCGCCACCACGATTAAATCGTGAAAAAGCGCGGCGATCGCCCCAAGGGCGAAGGCAAACTCAAACCGTAAGGTGACGTAGATTAAGATGGCACCAATTCCAATGAGTAGCGCGATTCCCGAAGAGATCAACATCGACTGGCCGATGGCTGAACCCACGGAAGCTACGGTGGTGTCTTCGAGGCTGACGCCGAGATCCTCTTTTAGATGATCGACGATTTGATCTGCTGTGTTATCGGCAGCTCGAATGAGGAAAAATTCTCCTTCAGCACCGACTGGCTTCTGAGCCTGAACGATAGGTTCTCCGCCTAGGTCAAGATTTGCGAGAGACTCCGAAATTTTATCGACGCTGAGGCCTTCAGCCGATTGAATCGTGATGGAGTCACCACCCTTGAGTTCGACACCACGGGGATCCATCGTTGGAACAAGAATGAGTGATGCCGCTACTACAGTCAGGGAGAGAAACATGCAGGCTTTGCGCTTACCAAGGAAATCGATCGCCTTCTCAGGCACCATATTCATGAAGCTAAGCTTTTTGAGGAGATTTGTTTCAGTAGCCCAGTTGAAGCACACTCGTGTCACAAGCAGGGCCGAGAACAGGGTTGCGAAGATACCGATAATAAGGGTAATGGCGAATCCCTTAACTGTGCCGGCTGCCAACGAGTAGAGAATGATCGCGGTGATCAAGGTGGTGATGTTTGCATCAATAATCGCAGAAAATGCTTTCTCGTAGGCGGTATCGATTGCCGCTTTGAGCGATTTGCCTGCCTTAAGTTCTTCGCGGAGCCGTTCGTAAATGAGCACGTTCGCATCAATCGCAACGCCAATGGTGAGAATAATACCTGCGATGCCGGGCAGTGTCAGGGTAAACTGGAACATGGCCATCGTTCCGAAGATGATTGCGATACTGATGCCAAGTCCTAGCAGGGCAAGAAAGCCGGCGAAGCGATAGTAGATCAGAATGAAGAGCAGGGTGAGGGCGAGACCAGCAACGCCGGCCATGATACCCTGTTTAATTGTAGCTTCCCCCATTGTGGGACTGATGAAGTTTGAATATTCGATCTCGATCGGGTTTTCCAGCGGGTTTTCGAGTGCGGAGGCGAGCAATTGTGCTTCTTCTCGGGAAAAGTCGCCCGTGATAGAACATCCCTGAGCAAAGGGTTCGCGGATGACCGGAGACGAGAGGATGACGTCGTCCATGATGATAGCGAGCGGTTGGTTGGTGTTTTCACGGGTGAGTGGCCCCATGATTTTGGCTCCATCACTGGTGAAAGAAACGCTGATTGAGTGACCAGAATCTCCATAGAAATAACCGGCACTGCTCACGTTTTCGCCTTCCATGTCGCGCTTGATCTTCACGAGGCCGTAGCGGGTGATGGGTCCTTCTCTTCCATCCTCGAGAGTATCCGGCTTGTAGGAAAGTGCCTCATAACCGGGAACTACCTGACCTCCGGCCGCGACTTGCGCTGCCAATGCATTACTCTGGGGGTGCAAGATTGAAAACTCCAGTTTGGCGACCTGTTCGAGGATCTCCTCAATCTCTTTGAGCTTCTCCTGACCCACGCCAGGCATCTGCAGAAAGATTCCATCCTCACCTGTCGGCGCGAGAATTACTTCGCTCGTTCCAAGTGAATTGAGTCGTTTGTTCAGAACGTCGATGACCTGCTGCTGCTGCGTCGGAGTTATTTCTCCTTCACCACCGGGGCTGATTTTGATCTGCATGGACACTCCGCCTTGGAGTTCGATGCCTTTTTCCAGTCCAATAGAATTGTAGAGCCATACACTCAGGCCCGTTATGAAGACGGCTAGTGCGGTTCCAGCCATGCGTCGACGCTTGGTTGATTCGGTCGCGAAGTAGTAAATAAAGAGACCTAGAAGACCAAGCCCGAGCAAGAAAGTCATCTGTGAAGAAATGCCGCTGGAAGCTGCTTCAGTGAGAGTTTCGACGGTGGACTGGACTGTCTCCACAGCAGTTTCCTCGGGCGCTGGAGCGGTGGTATCCTGAATGATCGGGATCGTGGATTCTCCAGCGGAAGGGGTTTCTGCCGACACATCGTTGACTGCGTCGGCGGTTTTGGTTGCCTGGCCTTCTTGATCTGGCATGGGTTTTACGGGATTAAAACAACAGAAGTGGGGTGGCGAAGTAAGGTTTACGGCCGGTGAAATTAACGAGAATGGTAACCCATGTCTTCTTCCTCTGTCTCTTCGACCTCAGTTTCGCCGGAAACTTCTTGTTCTTTACCGCCCTTTGGATCGACTGAAGCGATCGCAGAGCGATCGAACTTCAAACTTATTCCGTCGGAAACTTTCACGGATACAGTCTTATCGGTCATTCCGGTCACGAGACCGTGAATTCCACCGATGGAGACGACCTTGTCGCCTTTGCCAAGCGTCTTACGCATTTCTTCCTGCGCCTTCTGCTGCTTACGCTGGGGGCGGATCAGAATGAAGTAAAACATCACCATGATCAGAATCATGGGAACAAACATGCCGAGACCGCCGCCGGCAGGGGCGCCCTCAGCGCCAGCGGGTGCGGCAGGTGCGGCTTCTTGGGCGAGGATAAGGAGATGAGCTATCATAACGTTTCTTAAAATTGGATCTGTTTAGACAAAAAGACGCCTCGTATTCAGGGGGTGATTTTTTTACCGCGGTATCGTGTAATAAAATCCGCCTTAAATTCGGCGAATGTGCCGGCCTCTATAGCACCACGAACCCGTTTCATCAAGTGGAGATAAAACGTGATGTTATGAAGTGTCAGTAGCCTGAGGCCAAGGATTTCGTCGTTTTTGATGAGGTGACGGAGATAACCCATCGAGAATCCCTCGCAAAGCGGATGTGTTTTGCCCTCGGGGGCAAGCAGTTCGCGGCTTTTTTCCCACTTGGCATTCTTGAGATTGATCGTCCCTTCGGGGGTGTAGGCTGTGCCATTTCGGGCAACGCGGGTCGGGAGGACGCAATCAAACATGTCCACGCCGCGTGAAACTAGCTCGAGCAACTGATCTGGCTGGCCAAGTCCCATGGCATACCGTGGCTTGTTTTCCGGCAGGATGGGAGCGGCGACATCGACTGCTTTAAGCATGTCCGGCACGGGTTCTCCGACCGAAAGTCCGCCGATGGCGTATCCATCGAAATCGAGGTCGACGAGATCAAGAGCTGCCTTTTCGCGAAGCTCGGGATAGCAGGCCCCCTGAACAATTCCAAAATAGCGCTGCCCTGGCGGGCGATTGGCTTCGATCCATTCCCGCGCTTTGACAGCCCATTTTTGGGTCAAGGTGAGAGAATTCTCGGCATAGTCGTGCTTGCAGGGGTAGGGAGGACATTCGTCGAGAATCATGCAGATATCGCTGCCGATGGAGCGCTGTATTTCCAGCACAGACTCGGGTGTCAAAAAGAGTGGGCTACCGTCGATATGGCTCTGAAACCGAACTCCTTCCTCCGTGATTTTCCTGAGTTTCGAAAGGGAGAAAACCTGGTAGCCGCCTGAATCGGTCAAGATCGGGCGATCCCATTGCATGAAGTTGTGAAGGCTACCGAACTCGTCGAGCACTTCCGTCCCCGGTCGGAGATAGAGGTGGTAGGTGTTTCCCAGAATAATTCGGCAATCAAGAGCGGGGTCCGTTAGCTCTTGCGGATGAACGGACTTCACAGTTCCCCGAGTCCCGACCGGCATAAAAGCGGGCGTCTCAACTTCGCCGTGGGCAAGCTCGAGTCGGCCGCGACGGGCTGCGGTTTCAGAGTCTGTTTTTAGCAGAGTGAACATGGAAGAAATTGGAAGACCGGGATCCTACGACGAATTTTCGTGTGGCGCTACCGAGTCTTCCGAAAACCGAATAGGCTGTTTCCCCATCAATTAGCTGGCCGTTTTCATCATATTTAAGCCCACACATCGTAATTTCCGCGTTGTCCCGACGAAGAATTGGAGGCATCCCGCTGGAGAATGAACGAAATTAGCAGTCTATTAAAAAAGGGTGAGATTGAAGTGCTGTAAACGCAATCCCGCTAGAGTGTGGCCCGTTTGAGAGTCAGGATGGTGGACTGCGTGTTTGACAGCAATCAGAGTTAATTCTTTGATTCAGGTGCATGTTGGAAGAATCTGAAGCACGGCTCCGAATCCTAGAGCAGGTCCAACCTGGCCCTGTGATGTGGTTGCCGCTTGAACTGGGCCTTGATCAGCTTTTGGCACAGGATATCGTCGGGGTGTTGGACTCGCCTCCATTTGACAACTCCAGTATGGATGGCTACGCCGTGAAAGCTTCAGAGGCGGCGAGTGGGAGCGTCCTCAGCGTAGGAGATGAAATCCAGTCAGCGGGTCTCGACCGGGACCTCGAACTTTCAAAAGGTGGAGCGATACGCATCTTTACAGGTGCTCCGATACCGGCGGGTGCTGACGCGGTAATCATGCAAGAGGAAGTCGTGCGAGATGGGGGGAGGGTCACCGTTATCGAAGGTGTCGTTGAGGGCGAGAATATAAGGCGACGAGGGGGAGATGTCTGCGCGGGGCAGTGCTTACTTGATGCAGGGTCAACAGTGACTCCTGCGCGGATCGGACTGCTGGCTTCTCAGGGAATTTCAGAGATCCCGGTCCATTCACGGCCTCTAGTGCAGATTGTGACGACAGGTGATGAGTTGGTCGAGGCCGGAATACCTTTGTTGCCGGGAGAGATATACAACAGCAACGGGCCGCTATTGCAGTCAGCCGTAACTCGGGCGGGGGGGGTCGCGGCGACTTCTCATGCCGCCGATCAAATTGAAGAACTCCAGGAAAAGATAGGGCAGGCCCTGTCGACTGCTGATATTTTGGTTATCGCGGGAGGCGTGTCCGTTGGTGAGCGTGACTTTGTCAGAGAGGTCCTCTCGAATCTCGGAGTGGTGACAGATTTTTGGCGAGTGAGGGTAAAGCCCGGCAAACCGTTTGTTTTTGGCTGTCATGAGAACGGAACGTTGGTCTTCGGACTGCCTGGTAATCCAGTCTCAGCGTTCGTTACTTTTTCCCTTTTCGTGAAGCCCGTGATTCAACGTCTGCTGGGCCATCGGTTGGATGACGTCACGGAGAGCCTTGAAACGGGGATTGCTGCCGAAATCATGACCAACGATGGTGATCGACCTCATTACTTGAGGGGAATCCAGCAGGGGAACGAGGTGAGGCTGTCTGGGACTCAGCAATCCCATGCTATTTTTGGCCTAAGTAAGGCGAACTGTCTCGTGAGGCTGGAACCTCAAGTGACAATTAAGGTTGGCGAAGCGGTGGAAATTTGGGCGATCTGATTAACAGCAAAGCGCTTCCTTGACACTTAGTGGGTCAACCACGACTCGTTTGAACCTATGACGGCTCAGGCCACAGATTTAAATGTCGCATTAAACGTCCCGCTTCCGGCGCCGGCGCTGTTAACTCACGAACAACCCCGCTCGAACGAGCAGGCGTTCACGGTAACGGAATCCCGAAAGCGGATTGAAGAAATTCTCCAAGGGCAATCGGACCGCTTCATCGTTATCGTGGGGCCTTGCTCCATTCATGATCCCAAGCAGGGGATTGAGTATGCTGAGAAGTTGGCTGGCTTGAGCGAAGAAGTGAAAGAACGGATTGAAATTGTAATGCGTGTTTACTTTGAGAAGCCACGGACTTCGGTAGGCTGGAAGGGTTTGATTATGGATCCTGATCTCGATGGAACAGCCAATTTGGCCGAGGGCTTGCGCACTGCACGAAAATTGCTAAGGGATGTTCTTGATTTTGGACTGCCGACCGCGACAGAATTTCTCGATCCGATTACGCCGCAATACATCGCCGATCTGATCTGTTGGGCAGCCATTGGAGCGAGAACAGTCGAATCGCAGACTCATCGGCAGATGGCATCAGGATTGTCCATGCCGGTCGGATTCAAGAATACGACCTACGGTGGCATGACCGCGGTAGTTAATGCACTGAAGGCTGCGATTGCTCCGCAGACGTTCTTTGGTATTAGCCCTGAAGGCGTGGCCTCGATGGTTAGCACTAAGGGTAATGCGAATTGTCACACCGTGCTGCGTGGTGGCGATGGAGGGTCCAACTTTGACGAGGAATCTGTGAACGAGGCGATTGCCAGCCTCGATACTGGAGGGGTTTCCCCTGCAATTGTAACCGATGCGAGCCACGCCAATTGTGGCAAGGATTACGAGAAGATGCCGGGCGTCTTCGAGGAAATTATGAGGCAGCGTGCTGAGGGTAATCGACGGGTGGTAGGCGCGATGCTGGAAAGCAATCTCGTTGAAGGAAATCAGAAAATTCTCGATGACCGTTCGAAGATGACATGGGGGCAGTCCGTTACTGATCCCTGCATCAATTGGGCTACCACTGAGAGGATCATTCGCCAGGCGGCGGAAACATTGGGATAAGCGGTATGCTTTCAGAAGATCATAACGCGCTGCTGAAGTCGGTCTCGCGTTCCTTCTATTTGAGTATGCGTTGGCTTCCGTCCGGAATGCGGGAGCCTGTTTCGCTCGGTTACCTGCTCGCCCGTCTTTCTGACACGGTGGCAGATGCATCAGGAATTGCCTCGAGCGAGCGCTTGGAACTTCTGAATTCTATCCGACTGTTAATCGAGGGTTCGGCCACGTCGGTTGAGGGTTTGGAAAAAGTTGCCTCGAGTCTCGAGCACCCTGGTGAAGCGTTATTGCTGAAGCGTCAGGCTGATCTGTTTTCGTGGTATCAATCCATCGACGCTGCGAACCGCGATCACCTTAGCGAGGTGATACTTACGATCATCCATGGACAGACATGGGATGCCACCTGCTTTGAAGAAAAACGCTTTGTTGTTTGCGAAAAAAGTGAGGACCTTTTGCGATATACTTATTGGGTCGCTGGTTGTGTTGGCGAGTTTTGGACTAAAGTAGGGTTCACCAATCTCGGCCGGAAGTTTGCAGCGCCCGAACTAGCAGAGGAGATGCTGATAAGTGGCAGGAAGCTCGGACAGGCCCTTCAACTGATAAATATCCTACGGGATCTTCACGAGGATCTTCCCGCAGGACGCTGTTATCTACCGAAGGTGGAGTTGATTGAGGCTGGCTGGACTCCCGGGGAACCTGTTGACGCTTCGATAGGAGAGCCTGTTTTCAATCGCTGGGCCAGTAAATGTGAGGAGTTTCTCGAGGCGGGTGATACCTACTGTCATCGAGTCAACAGCACGAGAGTGAGGCTCTGCACGAGACTTCCGAAGATTTTGGCGCGAAGAACATTGAGTAAGCTTGAACTGGCCGGTTTCGAGGCAGTGGTGAGCCGCCGAATCAAGGTGTCTCGAGCCACGGTTTGGCAGTCCCTCGTTGAGGCGTTTTTCTTTTAGTGGGACACGCAGCTAAAGACGGTCATTAGCGACTCTTATGATGCCTTAGCTCAACCTTTTGCAGCCGTTTGGCGGTGAGTCACTTCTTCTTTTGCCTTGACCTAGAGCCTCTTGGATTATTTAACCAGTCGTTGGCGAAGTATTGGATGCGACGCGCTGGGTCTCCCTTGACTCCATTGAAATCAGTCGCGTCGAAAGGAAAAGCTGTTTTGATGTTTTCGTGAAAGTAGGCGGCGGAATTAAGAGCGATTAACTGCTCCACTGGATGGTCTGTCGAATTAACGACGCTGATAATGGTGGCTCGTGGGTCCACCTTGCCGATTCTGCCGAGGAACTCGGCTGCCCTTACGCGAACCATGGGATTTTCATCATCAAGCAAAGGCATGGCTAGATCACTTAACTCACTCGCTTCTTCGCCAAAGTAGGCGCAGGCCGTGGCTGCCCAGTAGCGTTGATAGGGGTCTTTGGAAGCGAGTGCCTCGGAAAGATCGGTCTGAGCTTCATGAAAAGGCTCCAGCATCAAATTGGCAGTGTCGATAAGCTTTCCTATCTGTTCTTTGTTTTCCTGTCCGTATTTGACCGGATTGTTCATTGCTGAATCGTAGAGCACGTTTTCCGGATACATGCTTAGATCGGGCAGATCCTTCAACTTTTTGGTGAGTTCTTTGCGCATTGCCACGAGTCGCTGCTGGTGAGCTGGTTCATCAGCAAGATTCTTGATTTCATGAGGATCGATTGAGAGGTCAAAGAGTAGCTCGGCTGATTTCGGCTGAAAGAACTGACTCTGCGCTTGGTTGAGTTCACCCTTATTGAAGAGTTCTCGCCATTCGCGGAAAGCGAGTTGCTTGTAGCGATAATTGTTCTGCATCCCGTCGGGGTAATATGGCTGAAAGCTACGCATGTATTTCCAGTTACCGATTCTCAGAGTTCTGATTTGTTCATACTTCTCGTCGAAGCGATCGGCATAGCCGAATGAGGTGTCTCGCTGAGATACTTCTTTGACAGTGGTCCCCTTACCAAGGAAAGGAGTGCCGTCCATGTCGGACGGCACTTCAAGTCCAGCCAGATTGAGAACAGTTGGCCCGAAGTCGATAAAGCTAACGAAGCCGGGGTTTTCAGTCCCCCGTTCAGCGTCGACAAGGTGTTTAAAATTTCCCGGAATACGAACCACGAGAGGTATGTGCAGGCCTGACTCATAGGCATAACCCTTTCCGCGTGGCATTACGCCGCCGTGATCGCCAAAGTAGAAGATGAAGGTGTCTTCGAGGACGCCGTCTTCCTCCAGTTTAGCGACCGTCGCTTCGACAATGTTGTCTATGGTTTGTATGCAGTCGAGATAGCGGGCTCTAGTGTAGCGAAACAAAGGAGTGTCTGGAAAGTATGGTTGAAGGTCTACCTGAGAAGGGTCGTGATCGGTCTCATCTTTATGGTAGGAATCCTCACTAAAGTGTAATCGGCTTTCATGAGACTCCGGGTGGCTCTGCATGTGAAAGAATGGTTGCGCCGCGCTTGGACGATTCCGCCAGGTCGCTTTAGAAGATGACGCGTCCCATGTGCCCTTGCTCTCGATGGCGTTATAATCTTTCTTTGACTGGTTGGTGGTGTAGTAACCAGCATCGCGAAGGTAAGCTTGAAACATGCGAATGCCTTGCGGCATTTCGGCCATTTTTGAGCGGCGATGAAACTGAGTGCCAATGCGAGGCCCATAGCAACCGGTTGCGAGAGTAGTGCGCGCCGTTGAGCAAACTGGGGTGTTTGAAAATGCACGAGTGAACTTGACCCCGTTTTTTGCCAGCAAGGCGATGTGCGGAGTTTCGGCACCACCTTCGTCGAACAGCTTCAGATAGTGCTTGGAGTTATCTTCAGAGACGATGAAGACGAAATTGGGCATCTCGGCTGCCGTTAGGGGGACTGGTGCGGCGAACAGGGCCACGAAAAACAAGCGACAAATCATGGAATAGCTTTAGCACGATCCACCCGCTAGGGAAGAGGGTTTTCACGGGTAGGTGATAACGCAGTTCCGATTTACGGGTTTCATCAACCGGTATCGCGTTCTGTATACCGCATCGTGGCGATCATAGGTGTCTTATCAGTTGAGGTGACGGGCAGCTGATTTGAAAAAATCGGTCTCGATCTGGCAGTTTCATTCTCCAAACCTACCTGAGACTCTTGAAGGTAGCATCTGGTAGACGTCAAAAGAGGCTCGTGCCGCTTAAATTTCCGCTTGATTGACTTGTTTATCGCTACTAACGTCCGCCCCTTCCAATTTTTCCTACGATCATGAAAGCGGAACTCCATCCTGAATATAAAGAATCGACGATCCAGTGCACGTGCGGACACGTTTTCCAGACGCGCTCCACGGTGAGTGATCTTCACGTAGGTATCTGCTCTGAGTGTCACCCATTCTTCACTGGGGAACAGCGTTTTGTCGATACGGCCGGCCGTGTGGACAAGTTCCAGAAGCGCTTCGGTGATTCTGGCGGCCGCCGGAAAAAGCCTAAGCTTTCCGACGTCTGATCAGAGGCTTCCTGAATACCTTCACTTTTCCGACGGTGATAATGCCTGCAAGGTGTTGTCGCCGTTTTTTGTTGCTCATTACCCCTGAAACATCGAAACGTAACCTCCTGTGGATTATTCTGCCCTCATTGAAAAAAAACGCTTACGAATCCCCGAACTCGAGTCAGTCATGGCTCAGGAAGGATTTTTCGATGATCCCCGCCAAGCTGGAGAGTTGACGCGTGAATACAACCGCACTAAGGCGCTGCTGGTGGACTGGGAATTACTCGGGAAGTCGAAGGAGAATCTTGAGGAAAATCGGGAGTTGGCTAAAAGTGATGACTCCGAAATGGCGGAGATGGCTGCTGAGGAAATCCCGGAGCTCGAAAAGCTAATCGATGATCTTGAGGCTAAGGTGCAGTATGCGTTGCTTCCCCATGACCCGACCGAGGATCGCGATGCGATCGTGGAGATCCGCGCGGGTACTGGAGGGGACGAGGCCTCGCTTTTTGCTGGCGACCTATACCGCATGTATCAGCGCTACGCAGAAACGCGAGGCTGGAAGACTGAATCGGTAGAAGCGAGTGCGTCTGATGTGGGGGGATTCAAAGAAGTGGTTTTCAAGGTAAGTGGCGAAGAAGTGTTTCGCTTCCTTAAATATGAGAGTGGCGTACACCGTGTCCAACGAGTGCCGGACACGGAGACGCAGGGTCGAATTCACACCTCTACGGCGACCGTGGCGGTGCTTCCTGAAGCTGAGGAAGTTGACGTTGAACTTCGAACAGAGGATCTCCAAATCCAGGCAACGCGTGCGGGCGGCCCCGGTGGACAGCATGTCAACACGACTGACTCTGCGGTTCAGGTGACTCACTTGCCAACGGGTATCCAAGTGAAATGCCAAGATGGACGGAGTCAGGGTAAGAACAAGGAGAAGGCGCTCCAGATTTTGCGTGCCAAGCTTCTTGAGGCCAAGATTCGCGAAGAGCATGAAAAATATTCTGCGCATCGCAAAAATCTGATTGGCTCGGGCGGCCGTGAGGAAAAGATTCGCACCTACAACTTTCCTCAAAACCGAGTGACTGATCATCGGGTGAACTTGACTTTATACAATCTCGACCAAGTCATTGCAGGTGATCTGGAAGAGACGGTTGGAACGCTACAAGCTTCTGAAATGGCTGATCGTCTCGCAGAGTTGGAAGCCAGTTAAGCTACTGAGATTTTGTTCTCCTTACTCTTTCGCTTTTGGGTGGGGTACGCCATGTTTGAGATATGACTCACCGATTCACCTTTCGCCGCCGAGTGGAGTTTGCCGACACGGATGTGGCCGGGATCATGCATTTTTCCAATTTCTACCGTTTCATGGAAGTTGCGGAGCATGCTTTCTACCGCTCAATGGGGTTCTCGGTGCATCCCTTCAAAGATCATGAAGATAGCGAAGGCCCGCAGGTAGGCTGGCCGCGGGTTCATGCTTCAGCTGATTTTCGATTGCCTCTCAACTTCGAAGAGGAAGTCGAAATTGAGCTGCTCGTCGAAGAAATCCGCGATAAGACGGTGAAGTATTACTTTAATTTCTGGAAAGATCCCGACAGTGCGAAAGAGCGCAAAATTGCTGCTACGGGTCGCTTTACTGTCGTGTGCGTTTCTTTTGACTCGGAATTGCGCCGTATGAAAGCGGTTGCGATCCCTCACGAATGGCGCGAAAAACTTTGCGAGGCTCCCGAAGGAACCATTCCTGAGGCTGTCGAACGGTAAACGTCTGCTGCTTTTTCTAACCTTTCTCTAAACCTCAACAACTAATTTATGATGGGAAGTTACGCTTGGCTTATTTTTGCTCTTGGAACCGTCTTTACGTGGGGGCTCTACGGAATTTTTCTTCACATGGGACAAGTAGGAATGAGCGATCCTGCGAACGGTCGTTACAAAGCGTTCCTCTTTGTTGGCGTGGCTTACTTCCTAACCGCCGTCTTGGCGCCGCTCGCGATTCTTGTCATTCGCGGATCCGACTGGAATTTCCCCGGGAAGGGGCTTTGGCTATCATTGATTGCCGGCATCCTAGGGGCAGTCGGTGCTTTCTTTGTTCTCCTATCACTTGGTGCCCTCTTCGCTCAAGGCAATAAGAGTGCACCGGCCATTGTCATGTCGATTATCTTCGCGGGGGCTCCCATCGTGAACGCGATTGTGTCGATGATTCTTCATCCACCTGCGGGTGGGTGGGCTGGAATGCGCTGGCAGTTTGTTTTGGGGATTTTCATGGCTGCGATAGGGGGTTACCTAGTGGTGAAGTTCAAGCCTGACCCGGCTCCGGTTGATCACGGTAAAAAAGTTGCCGTTAAGGCGGAGTCCAGCGGGAAAGAGTCCTGATCCGCGCGTTGTCTTTTGTGTTCTCATCGCTTGAAGATGGGGAGTAGTTTCTCGTAACGTGTCAGAAGATGACTGACCGACCTGTGACTGAAGCTGCCCAGCTCAAGAAGCTACGCGACCTGATTAAACATTTGCGTAGAGGGAACGAGTTTTATCAGTCGCGCCTTAGTAAGGCGGGAATCACTTCGGAGGTTGATTCACTGAAGGCCTTCGCCCGCGACATGCCGTTTACCACTAAAATGGACCTCGTATGGGATCGTGAGGAGTTCCCTCCCTATGGCTCCAATCTCACCTTTCCAATTGAAGACTATTCCCGTTTTTGCCATAGCAGTGGTACCACACGCGGTCCTTTGCCTTCACTCGATACAGCGGGTAGCTGGGATGCGATGTTGGATTGCTGGGACCGTGTTTATGAAGCAGCGAGTGTGGGAGTCGACGAGGTGATTTTCTTCGCTTTTTCGTTTGGGCCGTTTCTTGGGTTCTGGACGGCTTTTGAATCGGCGACTCGGAGGGGTAATCTTTCTATCCCGGGAGGTGGCTTGAGTAGTATGGCCCGACTACAGGCTATGGTGACTCATGATGCGGATGTCATATGCTGCACGCCGACATACGCCCTCAGGCTCGGGGAACTGTATGCCGAGCATGAAGGGGATGAGATTGCGGCCTACCGCCTCAAAAAGATTATCGTAGCCGGCGAACCTGGAGGAAGCCTTCCGGAAGTCAGAAATCAAATTTCCGATCTGTGGAAGGGCGCTGAAATTTTTGATCATCACGGAATGACTGAGGTGGGGCCAGTGACCTACGGGCATCCTGATAAGCCGTTAAGTCTTTTCGTCATTGAAGAGGCTTATTTTGTTGAGGTGATTGATCGTGAGACTCATCAGGAAGTGGGTCTTGGAGAAAAGGGTGAGCTTGTGATCACAACACTGACTCGTACCGCCTGCCCACTGTTGCGGTATCGAACGGGGGACCTAGTGGAGAAAACTTTCTTTCAGCCGCCTGGATCAGAGGAGCCAGTGTTCTGCCTTGAAGGTGGCGTCCTTGGGAGAGTCGATGATATGGTAGTGATTCGAGGGGTTAACGTTTACCCAACTGCTATTGAAAAAATCATCCGTGGCTTTCCTGATGTCGTTGAATTCCAGATCGGTCAGACGACACGGCAGTCAATGGCCGAGCTCGAAGTCACGATCGAGGCAAAAGTGGGTGCTTCGAGCGATTTAGCCGATCGCGTGGCTCGTGAATTAGCGGATGCATTTACCCTCAGAATACCCGTGCGCTTGGCAGAGCCAGGCTCGCTGCCACGATTTGAGTTCAAATCCAAACGTTGGATTAAACAATAGCGACATTTCATGAGCGAAGAGATTCTCAAACTAGAAAAGGTGACGAAGTGGTACGAATCCGCTGCAGAGAGGAAGATTCTCGACGGGTTGAATCTGACCGTTACCGCGGGTGAACGATCTGCTATTATCGGGCCATCCGGCTGCGGAAAAAGCACGTTGCTAAATATCATGGGCACGCTGGATATCCCCTCAGAAGGCGAGGTTACTGTGGGCGGCACTGCTGTTTCCGGGCTTGATGAAAAAGCGTTAGCGAAAGTTCGTTCACAGAAGATTGGTTTTATTTTTCAGATGCATCATCTTCTTCCGCAGTGCACTGCCTTGGAAAACGTTCTGGTTCCAACCCTAGCTCATCCCGGCACCGATTCCAAAGCGGCTTCTGAACGAGCTCGAAGCTTGTTTGATCGTGTCGGGCTTGCTGATAAGTTAGACAGCCAACCGTCTCAACTTTCGGGGGGAGAGCGTCAACGTGTCGCGGTAGTGAGGGCGTTGATTAATTCTCCTAAACTGCTCCTTGCAGATGAGCCAACAGGTGCACTGGATGAAGACAATGCAGGGAACCTAATTTCGTTGCTCAGCGAATTGAATAAGTCAGAGGATCTCGCACTTATTGTGGTGACGCATGATCGCCATATCGCAGAGTCTGTAGGCAATATCAGGACACTCAGGCGGGGGAAGATCGAGTTGTTGTCATGAGTTGGCTTAAAGTGGTGCTCAGTTCGCTTCGTTATTACCGAGGGATTAATCTCTCGGTTCTTGCCGGTGTGGCGCTGACATCCGCCACCCTTAGTGGTTCTTTTGTCGTTGGAGACTCCGTGAAGGAGAGTCTCCGACGCAACGCCGAGGCGCGCCTGTCAAGACTGGGGTTGGTCATGGCTGGGGGAGAGCGTTTCGTTTCTGCTAGCCTCGCCGACCGCGTCATGGGAAGTGAAGGGTGGGATGGTGTCGTGGCTCCGATCCTTCAGATTGAGGCAACTGCGTCGAATCGAGCTAGTGGTCAACGAGCGAATAAAGTTCAGATCCTTGGTGTCGACGAACGGTTTTGGGAAATGTCCAATTCTGGCGAAGTTCCGGAAGGTTTTAATCAAGAAAACTGGATTGGCATTAATCAGCCCCTTGCTAATCGGATTGACGCAGAAGTTGATGACACGTTGATTCTTCGAGTTGAGCTGCCGGCAGCTCTCTCTCGAGATGCACCACTTTCAGGGGAATCAGAGCAGACCACTCCTTTCACCGCTAAGGTTTCGAGTGTCCTAAATGCTGATCAATTTGGCCTGTTCTCACTTCGTGCCGAGCAGGTGCCACCATCGACTCTCTTTGTGAGGATGTCGCGATTGGAGTCGATTCTGGAGCAGCCGGGACGAGCTAACATTCTTGCAGTTGCGGTGGGAAGCGATGCGGCAGCCTTTGCTGACGCCGTGGAGGCCAGTTGGAATCTCGAAGACCTTCAGTTGTCGGTTTCCCAAGTGGAGGGTGATGCTACGGAGCAGTTGGTGAGCTCCCGTGTCTTTTTTGATGATGCGATTGTTAAGTCGCTACAGGAGAGGGCTTCTACAGTGGCACCGGTGCTGACCTATCTAGCCACTGAGATCAAGAGTGGTGACAGTTCAACACCCTACTCGATGGTGACTGGAGTGGCACCAAATCTGAACGGAATTGTCGAAGACTCGCTGCCAGATGATGGGATCATTTTGTCCGACTGGATGGCAGAAGATCTCGGAGCTGCTCCCGGTGATAAAGTTACGCTTGTTTACAATGTAGTCGGAACTGGTCGAACTCTGACTGAGCAGGAAAAATCGTTTGTTGTGAATAAGATCTCCCCGATTGGTGAATTCGGTTGGGACGACAGTTGGACTCCTGCATTCCCAGGGATTTTCGATGTGGATGACCTCGATGATTGGGAACCTGGTATACCGATAAATCGCGACAAGATTCGCGATAAGGACGATGAATACTGGGATCAGTATCGGGCGACTCCAAAAGCCTTTGTTTCATTGTCTGCAGCCAAGGAGATGTGGTCAAATCGCTTCGGCAGCGTGACAGCAGTCCGCTTTCGCGAAACAGGTAGCACAGCGAAACTTGATGATCAATTGCGCCAGTCACTTCGCTTGGAAGATCTTGGGATGGCTTACCGAGACCTTCAGGCGGAAGCGGAATCTGCCGTGGCTAACTCGTTCGATTTTGGCGCACTCTTCGCCAGTATGAGCTTTTTTCTCGTTGTGTCAGCTTTGGTTCTTGCCGGGCTGGTATTCGTCTTTGGAATTGAGCAGCGCTCCTCTCAGATTGGATTGTTGTTAGCGCTCGGATTTACGAAGAAAAAGGTCAGGCTGCAGTTCCTGACTGAAGCGCTCATTCTTTCGTTGTTTGGTGCTGCTCTTGGATTGCTGGGAGGCTATGTTTACACCCGTCTGGCTCTCTATGGTATGTCAGGAGTTTGGGAGGAGGCCGCTGCGGGAATTGAGTTTGTTTACTTTCTCCGCCTGGAGTCTCTCGCCAATGCTTTCGGAATCACTGTGATTGTTGCTTTAACCGTGGTTTGGTTGGCTAGTCGGCGGGTTTCTGCGGTTCATCCGAGTCATTTGATCTCCGGGAGTGATGGTGTCGTGATGACGCAAGCGGGACGGTCTTGGGATCGTATTTGTTTTGTTGGCTCTCTATTATTCGGTTTGGGCTGCCTCTTGGCACCCAAGGAAGCCGGGACGATGTCAGAACAAGGCTTATTCTTCGGGGCTGGCTTTCTGTTTACCGCTGCCGGTGTGTCAGCCTGTTCGATTTTGATACGTCGTTTTTTAAAACCATCATCGGTAATATCTTCTATCAATGCTCTCGGACGCCAGCATGCGGTTAGACGTCGAGGGCGCAGCTTGGCTGTTGTTGGTTTAATGGCAGCTGGGGTTTTCATGGTTACTGCAATCAATTCTTTCCGACTGGACGGTGCCCGGGGTGCCGAACGCAGAACATCTGGAACTGGAGGCTTTGCCTTTGTGGGTGAAGCAACGTTGCCAATTTACGAGGACCTGAATGGCGATGCGGGCCGCGAAAAATATGGCCTCGATGATCTTCCTGTAGAATTTTCGGTCTATCCTTTCCGAATCAGTGAAGGGGAGGACGCGAGCTGCCTCAACCTGAATCGAGCCCAGCGGCCAAGACTGATGGCGACGGACGAATCTCGGTTGGCTGAGCTTCGGCCATTCTCATTTACCAAGGAAGAGGAAGCAGAGAACGGCGAGGGTTGGTCGCTGTTGTCGGGCGCCCCGGAGGTAAATAAGGAAGGGATTCTAGTGATTCCAGGAATTGTCGATCAGAATACTGCAACCTATGCGTTGCAGAAAGGGTTGGGGGACTTGGTTATCTATGAGACAGTGTCAGGGCAGACTTTTGCGGTTAGAATTGCAGGCTTCCTTGATACCTCAATCCTTCAGGGAAATCTGATTATCTCGGAGAAAAACTTCATTCACTTCTTCCCTGATGCGGGTGGCTACCAGTTTTTCTTGATTGATGGGGAAGCGACCAAGTCGTTAGAAATCGTCGCTAACCATATGAGCCGCATGTTTGGTGACCTGGGCTTAGAGATGCGCCCCGCAGCTGAACGTTTGAATGAATTTAATGCGGTTCAGAACACGTATCTGAGTATTTTTTCGACCTTAGGTGGCCTTGGTATCTTTCTCGGAACACTTGGCTTAGCGATTGTTGTTGGTCGAAATGTTCTCGAAAGGCGCAGTCAACTAGGCGTGATGCAGGCGATTGGATTCACGCGTGAAATGTTGGCGAAGATGGTTCTGGCTGAGCATTGGTTTCTCCACGCCTTTGGAGTGCTTCTAGGGTTTGTTTCGGCTTTGGTTGCCGTTTATCCTCAGCTTTTGAAGGGATTTGACGGACTTCCCATGGGATTGCTGCTGGGCATCAATGGATCTGTTCTCCTAGGGGGGCTGATCTTCTGTTGGGTGGCAGCGCGCTTTGTGCTGCGCGCTGAGTTGTTGGAATCGATTCGCAGGGAATGAAGCATTCGTGGGGCTTAGTTGCCACTTTCCTGTTTGTGGTAACATCAATGTCTGCTCGAGAGGAGTTTGAAAGTCCTCAAGAAGTTAAGGCATCGAGGCTGATCGCTGCGGTTGATATTAGGAATACAAGAAAGCGAGAGACCCCTGCGGGCACGATAATAAAGGAAGGTCAGTGGAGGGTGGATGCTGAGGTAGAAATGCTTGAAGCATCCGTGGAGCCAATCGTTTAAAGTTGGTTGGAATTTGGGACGGAGTTCAGGGTAAAAATAGAGACCGTTAAGGGGGTAAGAAAGGCCGAGGGACAGGCGTGGATAAAGTCCCGTTTTGGTGTGGGTTTTTATGGTAGCAACGGATTACAGATTCGGTTGGTTCCGGCTTGCAAATTAATGCCGGAATTCTCAGGAAAATCGCTTTTCTACGATGGTGATCTCTTTAGGTTGCTCGTAGTCCTAGATGACCAAGGAACCAGTACAGAAAACGATAGATCAGATCCTGGATAAGCGTCAGTCGCTCAAAAAGTTGCGCGAAATTTTGTTCGCTAACATTATAATGGCTGGAGAGATACCTGCCCCGACCGGTTGTGAGCGAGCTCTGACGCAGTTTCTATGTGACCGATTTACCGAAGGTTGGCTTAATGATATTTCACGCGATCAGGCCGGTAATGTGGCCGCAGTTCTTCCGGGAGCAAATGGAAAGAGAAACCTCCTCGTGGCAGCCCACGTGGATAAGATTTGGGGGGAATCAGAGGATCATACCGTCAACGTTGGGGTAGGCAGGATGAGTGGGCGCGGGATTGCCGATAATGGGCTAGGCGTTGCGGTGTTAGCAACGCTGCCGTTGGTGCTTGAGGCGCTGGAGATTCAACTGAAATCCAACCTGATTCTTCTTGGAACAACTCGGAGTTTTGGACGAGGGGATTTAGCGGGGATGCGGTTCTTTCTTGAGCATACTGATCGCGAGATCGGTGCAGGGTTGTGTCTTGAGGGAATGAATTTAGGTCGGCTGAGCTATTCAAGTCTTGGTATGGCTCGTGGCGTCATTTCGGTGGACAGTAAGGGCAGCTATAGCGGTCCCGACGAGCAGTCATCGGGCGCCATTGCCTGCCTAAATGAATTGGTCGGAGAGTTGTTGGAATTGAATCGAGGTGGGTTTCCCAAAACTAAAATTCTAATTGGTTCGATGGAAGCTGGTTCGGGTTTTAATGTTCCTCCGGGTAAGGCTAAGGTGCGGTTTGAAATCAGGAGCGAAGATGCCCATCTAGTAGAACGGGTTGAAACGGAAGTTAAATCGCTGATAGGCCGGAAGGAACTCGGCTACGTTGGAGAGGTCACTGTGGAAATGATTGCTCATCGTCAGCCGGGAGATCTCGGAGCTGACCACCCCTTTGTAGAAGCGGCACACCATACGCTTAGCTGCCTTGGTATACGTCCTAATGTAGAACCCAGTATCTCGGAATTGGCTGCCTTGTTAGACCGAAAAATTCCATCGCTTACTCTTGGGATCACGAAAGGAGAAAGCCGACATTCGCCAGATGAGATGATTCATCTTGAGCCAATCTTTGACGGATTGGCACAGATTGTCTCTGTGTTGGAGTTTATGGATGAATCAGGTTTTGAATTTGAAGGGTAACCCGATGCGCGAGGTGGATAAAGCAGTAGCCCGCTGGCTAAAGACGAACACCTTTCATCACAGCGAGTTCTGGGACATGCAGGAACTCATCCGCGCAAAAGAGAAAGCCGGTATCTCTATTAGTCTCTGTATTCCCACTCTGAACGAGGAAAAAACAATTGGAAAAGAGATCATCGTCTTCAAAAGCGAGCTAATGGACCGATACCCATTCGTCGATGAAATTGCGGTCATCGATTCTGGTTCGACAGATGACACGATTGAAATCGCTGCTTCCTACGGCGCTGATACCTATCTCTCGGCTGAGATTCTTCCTGAGCATGGATTTAAAGCGGGTAAAGGTGAGAATCTTTGGAAGGCGATTCATCAACTGAAAGGAGATATCATTTGCTACGTGGATGCGGACATCAAAAATATCCACCCCAAGTTTGTCACTGGTTTGGTCGCCCCCTTGCTCTATCGCCCTGAGGTTCAATACGTAAAGGCTTTCTACGATCGTCCTCTTGCTTTATCAGAGGGGCTACGCCCTTCTGGGGGAGGACGCGTCACCGAGATCTTGGTTCGCCCTTTATTTTCGATCTTCTTTCCGCAGTTAACCGCGTTGATGCAGCCGCTTTCAGGTGAATATGCTGTCAGGCGTGGGTTGCTTGAGACGCTTCCTTTTCCAATTGGCTACGGAGTCGAAACGTCACATTTGATCGACGTTTTCCGAGCTCATGGATTGGACGCGTTCGCCCAGACCGACCTCGATCGGAGAGTTCATCGTAATCAGTCTACCATCGACCTTGGAAAAATGTCTTTTGGTATTCTCCAGGCTTTTCTGAATCGGTTGCGTCATTATGACATTGTTTCGGAATTACCGGAAGTGAACGGGATGTTTCGGCAACTGCAGGCGGAAGGGCGTTGCTATGAGATGCTCAACCGCGAAATCATTGAGGAGGAGCGTCCCCCGATGGTCGATCTCCCTGAATACCGCAAGCGACATGGCCGGGACTGAAAAACCACTTAAAATAGCCATTGCTCACTACCACCTTCGTCGGGGGGGAGTGACTCGAGTGATCGAATCAGCGAGGGAGGCGCTGAAGGAGCGAGAGTGCGAACTATTGATTCTTTCGGGAGAAGAACCACGTCCAGAGGCGAGCAGTGAATCAGTTCGAGTCATTCCTGCCCTCAATTATCGCAAAACAGGTAATGCGGTGATTGCGGATAATCTCGCTGAAGCGTTCAAAGGAGAAGCGGAGAAGCACTTTGGTGGACAGCCGGATGTGTGGCATTTCCACAATCCGACGTTGGCAAAGAATGTTCTCATTCCGACGGTGATACGCGAGTTGGCAAAAGAGAAGGCACGCATCGTTTTGCAACTTCATGACTTTGCCGAAGATGGTAGGCCAGGAAACTATTCGGCACAGCGTTCCTTTTTTGATTCAGAGGAAGGTTTTGAAACGACCCTCTATCCGATGGCCAAGCAGATTCACTATGCAACGATTAACTGTCGTGATCGTGATTATCTGCGGGCTGCCGGCGTTCCCGATACGAATTTACACGTCATTCCGAACGCAATAACTCCGTTGAATGTGACAACGATCCCGAAGAAACGGCCCTTTTCTCAAGATCGTCTTTTTGCGCTCTACCCGACCCGCGGAATTCGTCGCAAAAATTTGGGGGAGCTGCTGCTACTTGCTCTGATCTTTGGAGATCGGATCGACTTCGCGACCACGCTTAGTCCGGAGAATCCGGAGTGGAAGAAAGTTCACGATTTTTGGCGATCGGCGGTGCAGGAGTTAGAAGTCCCGGTTACGCTGGGTATAGCCGATACTGGTCAATATGAGTTCGCTGATTTGGTTGGCTGGTCTGACTTTATTGTTACAACGAGTATTGCTGAAGGCTTTGGGCTCGCCTTTCTGGAGCCATGGCTTGCGAACCGATGTGTCTTTGGCAGGGATTTGCCGGATATTACGAGGGATTTTTCGAATAATGGCTTAAAGATTGCCAATCTTTACCCCCGTATTGGATTCCCTATGGAGTGGTTGGAAGAGAAGATCCTCTATTCGGAGGTCGAATCGATGTTGCGCCGCAGCTACTTAGCGTATGACTGCCATATGCCGAGGAACGCGGTGATGCAAACCTGGAAAGCGTGGGTCGGTAATGGTCGAATTGATTTCGGTGTTTTGAACGAAGAGCTGCAGATGATGGTGCTTCGCAAAATAAAGAAGGATCCTTCCCTTCTCGATCACATGAGAGTGCCGACCTTGTCGTTATCTTCCGAGTCGGAAATTAGGGCAGCGCGGCAGGTCGTTGAGACAGTCTATTCGCTGAACCATTATGGTGAACGACTGGAATCTCTTTATGAGAAAGTCCTGAGTTCAGCGACAAGCAAGGTAAAACACCTGGCGACGAATAAGGTGTTGAAGCAGTTCCTCAATCCTGCTCGCCTAAATCTGTTGCGTAATTAGTCCTATGACAATGGCTGCAGACCCCTCTTCTATGCTGGCTCCCCTGGCTCCAATTGCTACGGGGGTGTCTCCGAAGCTTCCCAAGTTGGAGGGGATAGAGGTGGTGGCTTTTGATATTTATGGAACGCTGCTGATATCGGCGGCCGGGGATATCAGTCTCGCCGATGACTCGGTTTCTATTGATTCCATGGAACGCGCTATGCCTATTCTCGGGGAAAGGGCGGAGGCAATCGACTGCGGGTTGATTGCGTCTTACTATGAAGAGGCTATCAAAGTTCATCGGGCAAAGCGTCGCGGTGAAGGAATCAACTATCCAGAAGTTGAGATTCGGGAGGTCTGGCGAGATATAATCGATCGAGCTGGGATAAATGGTGTCTCGCCAGCCGACCTCGAGTCAGTCGCGACCACCTATGAGTGTGGTGTGAATCCGGTATGGTTGATGCCACACGTGCTCGAAGTGATGCAGTGGCTTCGTGAGGCTAAGATCCCGATGGGTATTGTTTCAAATGCTCAGTTCTATACGCAGCCGATTTTTGAAAGTTTAGCTGGAACTTCATTTAAAACTCTGGGGTTTGACGATAATTTTTTAGAATGGTCGTTTCAGGTGAAGGAAGGAAAGCCTTCGAGGGTCCTTTACGAGCGGCTGGCAGAATCTTGTGAAGTTCGAGGTATCGACCCGAGAGGCGTTTTCTATGTGGGTAATGACTTGCAGAAGGACATACTCCCGGCTCATGAAGTCGGATTTTTGACGGGACTTTTTGCGGGGGATAAACGCAGTCTTCGCATCGGAGATGTGCCGTTTGAATCGGCAGTCTCCCTTGCTGATGCCGTGATAACGGATTTGAATCAAGTAAGAGAAGTGGTGAAATTGGGATAGATGAAAATGTATCAGGTGCACCACTCAGCAACCCTCGACTGCAGCAAAGGTGAGGCGCTTACTGACTTCAGTATGCCTTGGTCAAATCGTGAGTCTCCAATCACGTCTTTTAGGGCAGTGTGGAATGATGATTGGCTTGGATTTCAATTCCAAGTTGTGGATGAGGACATTGTGCTTTTTGAAGGTGAGGACCGTGATGATTCAGTTCTAGGTTCGGATCGAGTCGAGTTATTCTTTGCAACTGATCATGAGCTGAAAGGATACTACTACGGAATCGAAATGGATCCCCGAGGTTGGGTTTTCGATTTTAGAGCTCGCTATTACCGGGAAATTAATGATCGCTGGAACTTTCCTTCGCTAAAAATCTCAGCGCTCCACGGGGACGGTGAATATTCTGTGGAAGGTAGGGTTTCGCTTCAGGTTTTGGCTGATCATAATTTGATCAGGCGTGGAAAATTAATCATCGGCGTTTACAGGGCGGAGTTTTCAATGACGGAGAATGGCGTGCTGAAAGACTGGATGTCCTGGATAGATCCGCAGACAGAGAGGCCCGACTTTCATGTGCCCTCGTCCTTTGGTAAGTTTCAACTGGTGAAATGATGAGGGACTCAGAAGCTCTCACCCTACCATATTGCCCTTATCTCCCCCGTGTTAAGGAGCCGCTGCGGGCTTCTGCTTTGAAAGAGTTTGGCAGTGACCGTGGCCCTCAGTTTTATCTGCGCGCGCTGGAGTGCGCTCAGGCGCTCTGGCAACAGGGGCTTCCAGCCCAGTCTCTCCTCATGATGAATCGTGCCTTCGCGGCAGACCTTGAGGACGATGCGTCTGCGTTAGACGATTGGCCGCTTCCCTATAAGGGGGTACGGTGGGTCATGGAGTCGCGATCGGAAAATCAATTCATCGGGAATCCACGCCGTCACTTTCAGCATCTCTCGACAAGGATGGTTGAGCCGAGAAAGGAACTTCGGTCATGGCGGGCATGGGGGTGCTGGTGGTTGGCCTGCCAAGTTTTTCCTGACCATCCTGCTGATGAGAAGCAGATTTTGGAGGAGGGAATTGTCGAGCCGGACTTTGAAGAAATTGAATCGAATTTGGTCAGGCTAGGTTTGGCATGCGAGGCTGAAGAGTGGCTGAGTGCTACTCTTCCATTTCGCGAATAAGACCGAGAAATTCAGTGTATTCAATTACACTGGTCTGAACATCGGCGCGATAGCGAATCTCGGACGGTAGGCGATTGATCAAAGAGGTGGCTTGCTCCAGGTAAAAAATGGCAAGTGAGCGAGACGATTCATTTTCGAGCTCAAGGGTCTTGGCAGCGAGGTGATAGGCTTTGGCCAAGGCAACTTTGATCTCGGGAGCGTAGGGACGGAGGCTGGACCGCTCCTCCCTCAACTTAATTTCTTCACGAAACAACACCAATGCAGCTTCAGGCTGATCTTGCTCAAGTTCGATGCGACCTAGGGCATTGACAGCTGAAATATAGGACTCCCTTCCTTTCTCTGCTAAGGTCGGCGGAGCGTCCTCAAGTGATTCCGCTAACTCCATAAGACGCTGGAAGGTAGCGGAGGCAGCGTCGAAGTCGTCGAACCCAAGTTCGGTTTCGCCTTTTAGATTCAGGGTCTCGATAGCCTCGACAATGAGGCCATTGATATCGTCCTCGCCTGGATCAGAAATCCTCTCTTCAAGAATAGTATGCAGTTCGTCGAGAACCTCGATAGCTTGTTGCTCCTCTTTATTGAGGGTGTAAGCGCGACTGAGAGAACGATAAGTTTCCGAAAGGAACGCGCCATTCTTGGAGCGGGCGTTATACTTGCCCTCTTTTGCTTTGAGCCGCCATTCCTTAGCTTCATTAAAGGCCAGAATCGCCTCAGGGTATCTACCCGATACTTCGTTTATTCGCCCCATCCCCATAAGCGCCCGTGCGGTAAGAGAAGGGAAATCAGCGCGGAGTGACTCGTTGGCGTTGGCGTCTCCTGAGAGCTCGGAGTAAATTTCATAGGCGGCTGTGAACTCCCGCAGGGCTAAATCGAGGTCTTCGCGTTTGCGTGCGTCGATCGCACGAGTGTAAGCGGTTTGGGCAGAAAAGTGCAGCATTTCTGAGTCCTGGTTATTCTCGACCCGGTTTTCTATGAAGGTTGAAGCATTATCGGCTACGATCGAATACAGACGATCAGCTTCATCGCCGGTGAGTTCACCGTTGTTGAGCTCTTCAATAAAGATCGAAGCGAGAGCCATCGAGGCACCGGCGTTTTTTTCGGCTTTTTCCTTCGCTTCCCTCGCTTCCTCTGTAGCGTCATTGGCTCTTTGTGCTTGGATTAAAGCGAATCCCGAAGCCCAGATCGCAACGACCAATAGAGTAGCGAAAATAGTGTTCAGGCGACGGGCTTTCTTGACAACTGCCTGCTGGTCAAGGTGTTGAATGCGGCTCCAAACTTCACGCATGTCGGCGGGACGCTCGTTCGGGTTGAGTTTGAGGCATTGTTCGATCAGTTCTTTGCGATCACTGGGGACATAAAAGTCAGCTGGCCAAGTGATGTCTTCGACGGCTTCGGTTAGCGTGGCAAGCTGCTCTCCGTCGATTGCATTCCCCGTTTCTGCCATTGTTGCTTCAAGGCTGGCTTCCACGAGAGTGGCGTCAGGGTCAAAGCTCGCTCGTTCGGCTTGGGAAAGTGCCTGAAGACGCGGGAGTTCACCGGTTAGAAGCTTGAAGACCAAGACGCCAAAGCTGTAGACGTCCCATCTAAACCCTTTTCCTTCGGCTGAGTTGCGGGGAGCACGCAGTTGTTCTGGGCTTGCATAAAGCGGGGTGCCGACTGGTTCAAATCCCTCCGCGGCGAGGCCGCGGCTTTGCCCAAAGTCGCAGATTTTGGTATGATGTGGGGTCTCATCTGTCAGGAGGATATTTGACGGCTTGATGTCGCAGTGGATAATCTGATGCTGGTGCAGGTAGGCGAGAGCGTCAGCAATATCCCGCGTGATTCTCCAGCCTTCACGGTGGTCGACGTGACCCACGATTCTTTCCAGCGTCCGCGTTTCCCAGTTGCCCTCGAGATCCTGATCAGCGTGAAGGCCCATTGCGTAATAGGGCGGTTCATGAAGCAGGTCGAAGTCGTGGAGGGTGACAATACCCTGATGCTCTGCAACCTGAGAGAGTTTCTCTAGCTCGCGAGCCATCGTAGAAAGGTCGACTGCACCGGGGCGGAAGATTTTGAGCGCTCGGTCCGAGATTCCCCTGTAGGTCGCACGAAAGACCTTGCCATAGGCCCCTTGTCCGAGGGGGGGCGTATGGACAAGGTAGTCCTTAATCTTTATGTTTTCGTCTTCGGCCACGGTGGTCTGTTACTTGGAAAAGCTTTGAATTTCTCCACCCCAGTCTGAGGTAGGCGGATCTTGGCGGAAACTGTTGGTTTTGTCGACTAACCAAGCAGTGGGTGGGTCATCATCTGGAAGAGTCTTTAGCAAGTCCAGCGCGTCGTCCCACTTTCTTCGGTGAAAAAGCTTTAGTGCTTTTTCGTAAGTTTCGACGTCGTGGTCCGTGATTCCTGAACCGCCCTGTGATTTTGGGAGAATCAGTTCGTGAATTGAGTAGCTCTCTTCAAAGCCTGCAGGTCGAATCTGACATAGACGTCGGAAACGTCGGTCACCAATGCCTTTTATTCGAAGGTAGGTTTCATCAGATAGGAGGATTGGGATTCGGAACTCTTTCGCAATGCGTTCCAACCGAGCCCCGAGATTTGCGACGCTGCCGAATACGCTGATGTGCCATTGCTGGGTTGGACCGGTTTTTCCGACTGCGATGCGACCAGTGCTGATACCAATCCGGACAGCGGACATGTCCCGTCCTAGTTCCTCCTCATATTCAACACGATCGGCGAGCCGTTTCATGATAGCTTCGGCAGCTTCGACCGCTTCAAGGGCATGCTGGGTTTCCTCTTCATCAATATTAGGCCAACCCCAGAGACCAAGAGCTCCGTCTCCAGCAAAGTCAGTCACCACGCCTCGGCTGTTGAAGACTTCTTCGGTGATAAGTCCCACGACGCCCTGATTTTCGTTGAGGCGATCAAGGATTTCATAGTCACTCCGTGCCAGCTCAAGCATACGACTGTGACCTCGTCGATCGGCAAACATGACGGTGACGTCAACCATAGCAGGTTCCAGGACAGTCTGATCAAGGCGCTGCATTAGCTTTCGGAGACCTGGTGAAAAGTAGGTCGCCATTTGATCCTGTAACTTTTGATCAGCTCGCGCTGATAATAGGCTGGCCACGAGGGAGCTGATCAGCCTCAGGAACGGGACAAAGGCGGCAGCTGTGGTCTCCGATGCTTGGCGGGTTTCAACGTAAAGGTAAACGGGCCGACGGCGCTCATCTCGATAGATCTCAGCGGACTCGTCGAGACTGGCGACCGGTAGAATACAAACCCAGTCGATCTGGTCGCCAAGACTTTCAGCGCTGAAAACTTTCGAATGCTCTTTAGAGGACCAGATTTGAATATCGGTCGACTTTGGGTTTTTGACTTTAAGCTGGTTTAACAGAGTACGACTGGGTCGGAAATCTGCGCGAGCCAAAGGATCAGGATTGAGTACTTCGATTTTTAGATCACTTTCTTGCGAATCGAGTGCCACAAAAGTAGCGCTGACGCCCTTTTGTCCTGGAAGCGCGTTTTCAAGAAAAACTGAGGCTCGCGTAAAAAGGTCGGTTTCGTCAGACCATCCGGAAAGTACCTGCTCGGGAAGTTCTCGCTGAAGCAGCTTGAGTTGTAGCCGGAGACTGTATTCATCAAGTTGTGCAACTTCATCGTAGTCTTGCTCAGTGATCGGTTCTTGTTCGAAAGCCTCTTTTTCAGATTCTAGAGACAAACGATAGTTCTCCATTTCTGCGTCGAGGTCACTAAGAGACTTTAGCCAGTATATGGCAGTATTGCCTTTCGTACCGATGATAACTGAGCCCCCAAAGTCCAGTGAGACTGGTTCTGGAACCAAGTCTCGGTTACGGGGCGCCACGTTAGTGTAGAGCGCGTTCGGTGTGCTGCGACCGGTAAGAGCAGGAAGTCGGGCGAGTTCGACTTTATTTCCGCTTCGCTCCGCTTCGCAATGATTTCTGCTGACGAGGCGGTCATTCCAAGTGATCCGGAGAAGATCTACCGGCTCTTCTGGTAGGCTTTCAGGTTTTCGTCCGATGCGAATCCTACGACCTTCTTTAGCCAGCGCTACAGCCATTTCGCGGGGATTTTCCAGATTGACGGCAACCAGATACATGGGTGGAATGGAAACAAAGAAAGATGATCCTGAATATTCTGTCAGGAGATGCGAAGAGTGTCGAGTCCGGCTCGGATAAAAGGTTCAATGCGACGTGCCGCTTCTTCCACGGTCACTTTTGAGGCCGATTCTGTTTCAAGCGAAGTCATAGTCACATTCGATATGCCACACGGAACGATAGCTTCATAGCCATGTAGATCGCGCGAGACATTGAGACCGAACCCATGCATAGAGATCCATTTTCGAACTCCAACGCCAATCGAGGCCAGCTTTCGGTCACTTATCCAGACTCCGGTGAGTCCTTCTCTACGCTCAGAACGGATACCAAATTCTGCAGCGAAATCAATCAGGATTGATTCGATCTCACGAAGATAAGTATGGAGATCCTTGCCGTAAGCATTTAGGTCGAGAATGAGGTATCCAACCAACTGACCGGGGCCGTGAAAAGTGGCTTGTCCGCCTCGGTTGGTCTCGAAAACGGGGTAGGGCAGGCTTTCCGGATTGATTAGGGAAGAGCGATCCTTCGTTCGGCCGATTGTGTAGACCGGTTCATGCTCCAAGAGCAGGACGGTATCGGGCGCCTCTCCCACGAGACGTTGATCGACCAGCTTATTTTGCAGCGCAAGCCCGTCCTCATAAGAAACCCTGCCTAACCAACGGAAGTCCATTCTGGAAAGAGTCCGCTCTCACGGCGCTTCGTCAACGGTTTCATCGCGCTGATAAATAGGTAGCTGGCGATAGGGGACGGTGAAGGAAAGTACCATCATGGAGGTGCCATAGGTTCCGCCATTACGACCGTTCGACCACGAACCGTTGGATTGTTGTTTGGGGACGTATTCTCCATACATCCAGTCGGCATACTGTGCCCAGAAGCGTCCGCCCAGTTGGAACATGGCTTGGGCGTTATAGTAGTTGGCGTAATATTCGTGGGCGTTGCTCACGATTTGTTGGCGGTGCTTGAGAATAAAATCTCCGGCTCGGTAGGTGGATTCTGTGCCGTGATAGCCGCAGAGTTCTAGGCAAAGTAATCCGCAGCCGGTAAGCGTTTCTGAATGGCCCCAAGGATCGGTGTAGCCGAACCGGCCCTCTTCCTTGTCGTGGTTGGAAAGGACATAGTTCACGGCGTCCTTGATTGATTGGTCAGGAATTGGAGCTCCGTTGAGCTTAGCAGAACGAAGGGCCATGAGTGCCCAACCGCTGCATGAAAGATCGGCATCTCGTGAATCGGGCTTGTAGCGCCAGCCGCCTTGATGTTTCTCCGACTTAGGCACTGCTTGCGCCTGTAAGATGAGTTGGGTGGCACGTGCTAGAACGGGGCTAAGTCGTGCTTGGGTCTCGGGGTCGACCATGCCGCTGCATTCCGAGAGGAAAAGTGTGGCAATGGTATGAGCATACATGAGGCCATGCCCCGAATCTCCTTTGTCCAGAAGGCCGGTTGGCCGCTGGCTGTCGATCACGTAGTCGAGACATCGCTGGAGATTTTCGGTAAATTCCCCGTTCCCAGGTGTGTGACCTGCAGATAGAAAGGACATGCCGACTAGGGAAACCACGCCAACAGATCTGCCATAAGAATCATTGAACGTTCCTTCCGACGACTGGTTGGAAGCAAGGTAGCGAAGGGCACGATCAACCGCTGCCTCAACGCTTTTATGGTGCTTCAAGAAAACGGCGTTGGAGAGCGAGTCGCTCTGCGATCTGGCTTGATGCGCAGTGAACAGCGAGCAAGTAGTAAGAATAGCGATGAAAGGTCTCATTCTTTTCCGGCCTCCTTGGCGATCACTTGAAAATATCGCCCGACAAGCTCGCGATACTCAGATGGTAATTCAGTCTCAATACCAGCGGCGTTTCCTCCCGATAATGCTCCCTTAAATCGAGACCAGTCTTCGGCGCTGATTCCCATGGCTTCAAGTTCGGGTGGGATGCCTCGTCCATCGGCGTCTGTGGTTTTGAGCCCAGACTCGTTCAAATTAAGGGAGCCATCTGGTTCGCCAGCTATCTCTGGATTGGGATTGGGCTGATCGGAGGGAGCCATGCTAGGACTCTGCCCCTCGGAACCGAGCTTTTTCATGGCGTTGCGGGCCAGTTGCTGGAGCGACTCGGCCGCTCGCTGAGATTGCTGAGCAGCCTGCTGTGCATCCTGTGATTGAGCCGACTCGGTGACTTCATTGAATCCTTCCGCCATCTCTCCTCCGTCAGCTATTTGATTGCCTTGGTCCGATGGCTCCATTCCCTTCTCGCTTTGTTGCAATGAGTTAGCGGACGCTGCGAGGGCTTCAGATGCGCGGGTGAGTGCTTGGGCCGCCGTCCGTTGCTCGATCGTGGCACGTTGCATGGCTTGTCGTGCTGGTAGGGAAAGTTCACCGTTTTCAACCTGGCCATTAGCTTTCTCTAGGTCCTGCATCTCTTCTGCATTGCTTAGGTGCTGAGCTGCTTCACCCGCTTTGTTTTCTCCAAGATTAAGGGCTTGCTCAGCGCGGGACACGGCATTTTTGGCTGCGAATTGGTCGACTTTGGCGAGGGTCGCTCCTAATGCCTGAGTCTCTGAATTGAGTGCTTGGGCATCAGCCTGTATCTGAGCCTCGATGGAACTCAGGGCTTGTTGTAAGTCGCCATCCCGTAGCATCTCAATCTGTTCGGCGAGGGCTTCCTGGCGTTGAGCTAGGTCACTGAGAGCGGGTATTGTTTGCGAATCAGATGCTTCCGTATGACTGCCATCGCCGGATTCGTTGACATCGGATGTATTGGAATCAGGAGCCGAGGGCTTCACCGCTTCGGCTGCGGCAGTGAGAGTTTCACTAGCTTGATTCGCTGACTTGGCGGCGGATTTCAGATCGTCCTGTCCAAGATTTTTCGCTGTTTCCTTGGCCTCGGTATAAGCTTCGGCAAGTTTCCCGGACGAGTCACTTTTCTCCTGCTGAAATGATGACGAGTCTGAATCTGATGCACTGGCCTGCTGCGACTTTCCGGTGTCCCTAGCGACATCCGATTGTTCCTGCATCTGTGATGCGAGCTTCGTCTGCTCCTTCTGGAGGTGTTCAATCAATTGCTCGCGAAGAGCGTCTTGCTTGTTTTTCTGATTCCGCGTGGCTTCCTCGTTGATTGTCTTGAGTTCCTGCTGCTCCTGCGCGAGTAACGTGGTGGCCTCAGCGAGTTGCTCCGCGCGTTTCTGTTGAACTCCCAGCACTGCTTCTAAAGCCTCTGGATTCTGCTGAAGCATTTTTCCGAGTTGTTCTTGGACTTGTTCCTGCTGATTGCGGAACTGATCCATCTGCTGCTTAGCCAGCTCGGCGAGTTGTTGTTGGGTAAATTCCTTGGTGGCTTTGCTAATGGCTGCCTCGCGTTGTGCTTGTTCCGCCGACATTTCTGCGGCGCGATTTGCAAGATCCTGTTGCTTGTTAGCGAGATCATTGAGTTGGGAAATCATTTCAAACTCTTTGTTCGCCCCTCGCATCGCCTTGGCTATTTCGGCGATGTCACTAATAGCTTCTTGGATTTCTTTTTTCGCATCTTGTGACTTCTTAATCCTCTCCTCTTTGCTATCAGTGATCGGGATAAGATCTGATTCTTCTCGTGCCTTCGAGATATGTTCATTGGCGATCTTCTCCGCCTTGTCTGACAGTTCCTGCAAGAAAGACCTGTCAAGCGCGGCGGCGACCTTATCGAGTTCTTCCCTTGCCTTTTCCGTGTGCTCAGAAAAATCATCGAGAGTACGCATGGCCCCTTGAGAGATATCTTCGGTGCGATTGAGTTCCACCTCGGTCTGTTGCATTTTGATGCGCGCCCGTTCAAGTTCCAGCTTGGCTTTCTGGAGCTGGTTTTCGATGGCTTTCTTTTTGGCTTCGACCACCTGCTGGGCCAAAGGCTTGGCATTGGCATCCAGTGTGATAAAAAATGGAGCGCTCAGGCCAAGTCCCGGTCCGTCATAGCTTTTTGGGCGGTTGTCGCGGACGAGGACCTGAACTCCGATTCGCTGCTGGTTTCCGTTTGATTTGATATGACTGAGATCAAGAAGTGCATCGGAAATATAGGTGCCGGCTACTTCGGTGACTTTGGGAAGATGGATCGCGATCTCTTCTGGCTGATCGCCACCGACCGGGGTGACGAGGAAAGAGGCATCCTTAAATCCAAAATCTTCAACAATTTCGCTCGCCACAGGAAGAAGTTCCGTCGGGCGAAGTCGCAGTTCTTTTTCTATCGGGAATGTGACGATGACTGATGGCGACTTATCTGGAAGCACTTCTAGGGGGTAGGTGAGTTGCTGGTTGGTAAACCCGTCGGTGTCGGTGAGATCGATCTGCCAGTTTCCATTCATGCCGCCTGTAAGGTCGAACTGCCATTGCAACTTTCCGTCGACAGCCTCGGGTGATCCGAGATCGGTTCTCTCGTTAATTAAGAGACGAGACTGATCGATTTTTTTGTTAGGCGTCGCAGTGAGAGTGACTCGGGTGTGGGCAACCGCTCGGATTTCACCAGTATCGGTAGTAACAGACTTTGACTTTAGGTTGGTGTAGTCCGGGAAATCATATTCGACCTTAAATTGGTCGATTGCCGGGGGAGCGACCGTGGTTACTTTGTAGTATTGTGTTAGGGCGGATCCAGCCCGGATACGATAGGAGAAATCGTCTTCAACCTGGTTAAACTTAATCGAAAATTGTTTTGCACCGTTTTTAGACTCTGAAATGAGAGAGAGGCGTTCCACTGATTCTGTTCCATCTTCAAGAAGGCGGCGAATTTCGGCACGCTTAAGCTTCTTATGCGTCGTGGTTAACGTTATCGTGACAGCCTCCCCCTTAGCGACGCGCAGATCGCCCGGATCGACCTCAAGTGAGTCCGCATAGGCGTTGCCGATATCAAGGAAGGGAGCGACGGCGCGTTGAAGAAGGATCCATGACTGTGAAGGCCAGATCACGAGAGCGAGACCGATAACGAATGCGAGAGCGAGGGTAATGCTCGCAAGCTTCGCGGTGCGAGTCGACTTAAATTCCATTTTCGGATCAACTGCTTCGACATCGACAATGGCAGAGTCAACCACGGCTCCGATAAGTTCTTCGGACCCTTTGATCGATTCCGGATCATTAGAGGAAAGAAGTTCCACTGCGGTTGAGATTCGTTCCTGTAGCTCCGGATGACGGATTTCGATAATTCTTGCCATCTGGGTCAGCGTGAATCGCCGTGAGAGAGGCCGGAGGAGGAACCACCAAGCAGCGACCAAAGTTATGCTAAGACCACTCAAGCTGAGCGCCCAGCGTGAGGTCATTGAGAAGAGAGTGACGCTGGCATCAATTAGCATAATCCCGAGCAGGCTGCTCAGCGCTACAGCCAGAGTTGCGCAGAAGCCACGAATAAAGAGAAGGCGTCGAACTCTACGGATCATCGATCCGAGTCTGTCCTGGATCGGAGCAGGCAACTGACTGAAGGCTGCTTCTAGCGTGCTCATGAGTGTCGTTTTCTTTTTATACGAGACCACTGCGTCGGCGCAGGGTCCATTCTAGGGTTAAAATGCCTAAAAAAGCTAGCAACATCGGCCAAGTGTCCCAAAGGGTGACGTTTCGCCGCTCGGTCAAAACTTCTTTTGGAGCGCCGAAGGCTGAGAGCAGAGAGTCAAGGTCATGGAGCTCGGCAAGACGACCTCCCGTCAGCTGGGTCGCATGATTTAGAAAGTCACGGTCAGCGGTTAGTTCTGCCAGTTCGACCGGGTTGCGGGTGGAAACGACGAGCAATTCCGTTGATATATTTTCGGGGCTGTCCGGGGTTCTCACAAGTGATTGCTCGACGTCATCACCAGCGAGGCGGAGTTCGTAGCTTCCTTCGCGAGTGAGGCTAAGATTCGATTCGTAGAGGCCCGAAGAATCACTTTGGTAGCTCATGCGTTGCTGATTGAGACGCTCGCCATCTTTCCAGACTTCGACTTCGATTTTGGCATCCGTCATCGGCCGGCGTTCCGCGTCGAGCAACTTGGCGGTAACGGTAATTGGATCTTCAGGGGTATAGCTGAGTCTGTCTGAGCCGAGCCTCACAAAATCGTTGCCTGAACGCAAATTTGGACCTGCTCCCCACCGCATGACCTGCCCCCAGAAGCGGTGATGGTATGTATCGCCGACGCCGTAGCGGAATCGCCAAGTTTCATCAGCGCTAAGGAACAAGACTTTGCCGAGACCAGCACGAATGGTCGAGATGACGGCGTTGCTCTGTTCGATGGTTTTACGATTGGCTAGCCTTTCGATTGCTGCTTCGACGGATCCGGGTGAACCGTCCGGTGTGATATCATCAATCGTTCCGATGGTCCCAGTCGCTCGGGCAGAAGCAAGGACCTCCGCGGTTTCTTTAACTCCGTCCGAAACGAAACGCCACTGCATGGGTTGAAAAGAGGCCCATCGCTCCAGGTTGAGGGCGCGACTGCTGGACTGTGATGTGACCGAGTGAGCTTGTCCAGCGGCAGTAAGTTCGATCCTAAAAAACGGCTCTGGTGATTCGAAGCGACCTTCGCTGTCAGCTGTGTAGTTCACCGGCAGAAGTGTCTGAAGGGTTTCGTTGTCGTGAGCATGAGGCATGTAGCGTGCTCCAGCAACGCAGACCAGCATCGTGCCCCTTCGTGTCACCGCTTCATTGATCGATTGCCAGTCTCGGGAACTAAGGGCGTCGGGTTTGATGTCCCCGAGAATGATGACATCAAAGAGCCGCCAGTCTTCTGGTGCGCGTGGCAGCTTCGTTGCTTTTGCTTGTCCGAACGGTCGGGAAGCACTCGCATAGACCGGTTCGCTCTCAGGCGCGCTGTAAATTTCATCAGGGTTCAGTAATACATACTGAAGGTGTACTGATTTATCGCGGCCATAGAAAAGGTTACGTAGGTATCGAAATTCCCAGCGCGGGTAGCCATCAACGAGAAGAACGTTAGTGCGGTCGTCAGTCACCGCTACTTTGAAGTTCCATGAGTTGTTGTTATCGAAAAGCTCATTCTCGGTTGGCTTTAGGAATATCTGGTAATCGAGGATCCCTTTTTCTACGGGGCGATGAGCGAAGCGAATCTCCGACCGGAAATTGACGTCAGAGATATCGAGGGTCCGCGTGTCTACGACGGTCCCGTTGCAAAGCAGTTCCGCCTCAATGGATTGACCGAGTAGTCCGTCGGCTTTGATTTCGGCTCCAATGACGACGCGATCATCAAGGTAGATTGATTCAGGGGCCTTGAGGTCAAGAATTGAAAGGTCGATTGGTCCGAGGCGGCTGCCAACGGGAACCGCGCAAAGAGGTGTGTTCTGTATCGATAGCTGTCGCAGGGTGTCTTCGGGGAGTGTCTGGCTGTTGTGGCGTCCATCCGAAAGCAAAAGGATGCCGGCGAGTGATTCTGGGGTGGTGGTATCGAGAACGTGTTCTAGGGCTCGAGTTAGATCTGTCTGCGTTCGAGTCGGATCCGTGTTGAGTTGACCGGTGAAGGCAGATTCATCCGAAAGATCGCTGAAGGGGGATACATCTTGAGCATAACGATAAAATCGCAAGTTATAGTCCTTGCTGAGCAGGTCCAAGAGCGTTGGGTCATCGATCTGATCGCGTTGAGACTCGTCTTCGTCAGTTCTGACAGTAGACTCAAGGATACGCCTCGTCAGTTCGAGACGGGTGGTGTTGGCAGTTTGATTAATTCGCGAACGTGCTTCTTCTGAGAGCGAGCGGTAGTGGTGCTCGTCCGCTTTCAGAGTCGTTGCGGGGAGCGTTCTGCGAATAGAATCAAGTTGTTTTCGGGCCACTTCGATCTGCTCAAGTAGTTTGGAGGCATCACCGGATTCGAGGGCCTGGTTCGCGGTGGCAAAGGTTCTACTTATGCCGTCGCGACAAAGCGTGTGGTAATTGGTGAGCAGGGTAGTGACATCAGCAGGAAACGAATCACTCCGAGTAGATTCGAGTAGGTTGGTAAGTTTGATGTTTTTCGCCCCAAGAGTTTCAAGCAGCCCAGTGAGTTGCCCGATTCGACTTTCAACAGCCGCTTCTGGACTTGGTGCGGCTTCGAAAGCGCGGACTTCCCGCGCGAGCTGAGATTCGATCGACTCGACGAGGTTTCCTATTTCTCTGAGTGGCGGGCGAGCCCTGAGCTCCGGAAGCCCAGTCAGCGCAGCGCGATCCATACGTTCGGAGGCGTTGAGTCGCCGGTCAGACAGGAGCATGGAATCAGATTCATCGACCATAATTGCGACCTCGCGGTCGATTTCACGCGACTCGAGAAACGAACGTACGGGTTGGGCGAGAACGAGGAGAAGAACAATGAGAGCCGAAAAGCGCAGCCCGAGAAGGAGGCGGCCTCGAGCCGGGGAAACGAGGCTTTGCTCGAAATGGTAGAGGCCTACGATCCATTCAGTGGCGACGCCTCCTGCGATTGCAAGGCTAAGCAGCGGCCACGAGGTTGCCAGGTCGATGGTTTGGCCGAGAATTTGAAGCGCTGCCCAGGTGGCGAGACCGGCAAGCGCGGCACCCGCGATTCTCCAGAAAAAGTGAGGAAAGCGTCTCAGTGATGAATGAATCACAAACCAGAGGATGACACTCACTACAAGAATGCCGCAGAGCGCTGCCACTCCAAGTGAATTTACTAAATCGTCTCGACTGTAATCTTCTGGGTTCAAAATGTAGGTTTGCTAGCTTTTCTTGCCCATTTTTAGGAGTTGTTCATGAAACTTACCAGACGGAGCGTCCTTTGATTCAAATTGGATCGCTATGTCCTCGCCCATGCGGCGGCTCTGGGAGATCCATCGAGAAAGAGTGACTTCGATGAGCAGGAAAATAAGAGCACCCATGGCGAGGTAGCGCCACAGTTCTTGCCCGAATTGATTTCCGTTTAGGAAGCCAACCAGTTCTTCCAGTGTCTGTGGTTGTGCTAGGGTGACAAATTTGCCGATGAAGGTGTAATCGGCTTCGGATAGCTTTTCGAGCCGACTCTCGTTTTCATTACGCCGCACGGTAAAAGGAATTTCTTTACCTTCTTTTGAAAGGAATTGAGTGAAGTAAGGGCGCTGTTCTTCTGGGATAATGAGATGGTAAAGGCCGGATGAGATTTCACCTTGAAGCTTGAGCACAGATCCTGACCCTACTGAGGCGAGTTGCGCGGTGCGGGGACGCCCGCCGGGGCCGTTAACCTGATAGGTGGTGAGGGAGGATTGCCTGCCGGCTTCGTTCTCTTGCTGCGAAAAAGTGCGGAGCGCTCGCGAAGGGATAATCTGTCTCGCCATGGAGTCGGATTCCCACATAAGAGACACCTTGGCATTGCCGCTTTCTTCATGGTAATTCGCGCGGAATTCATACCATTTGTCTGCCTCAAACTTGAAGCCACTTTGCTTACGACTTCCCGGAGACTTAAAATCGCCGATTGGATTATTGTTAATCGTGACGCTGAGTTTTCCGTCAAGCTCGCTTATAAAAGTGTAGCGATTGGTCTCAGGGAATTGGATACTGCCTTCCCACTCGACACGGAACTTATCGACCGGGATACCGACAGCGGGGGTGCTGCTCTTCCAGTCGAAATTGATGGAATTATCAGTGCGAACTAGGAAGGGTTCTTGGTCAAAGTGGTCTTGATAATATTTAGCAGTCAGTCCTTGGCCGATGGCCTGACCACGCTGACCGGCAAGGTTGATGTTGATTTCCCAACCTGGTTCAAGATTGAGCTCATAAGCTGCCGGATTAGCAAGGTAGTAAACCAGTTCGTGAAGGTAGGGAAGAAACGCCTGACGGGTGACAAGGTTGCCAGAACTGAGATCAAGCGGGATGCTGGTTAGAACGACCTTTCCATCTCCAAGTTTCCGGTCCGACAATAGGATCGCTCCATTATTCAAGCGTGCGCCGACGGAACTGATTCGGCTCAGCGAATCAGGGATCTCCTGTCCACGATAACTCGTGATAAAGGTATCAAGAAAGTCACTCTTGCCTGGTTCAGCTACTTTGCGTAGCGCCGGGTGGGTTAAGCTGCCTGAAGATGGCTGGTAATAGTCGCCGTCACTGGCGAAGGAAGGTTGGTTGGCGAGTAGGGCGGGGAGGACGGGTAGACCGTCGCCGAGCTTCCACTGATTGTAGAAGTCAGCCTGACTTTTATTTCCCGCAGCGACCAAAAGGCCACCACCGCTCTCGACGTAGGAAGAAAGCGCTTTTGCCGTTTGTTGAGGAAGTCGTGGGACGTCTACAAGGATGACTGCATCGTAGGTTTCGAACTCGGACAAAGTCCTGATGTCTGGTGCATCAACAACAGTGGGTTCGATGAGAAAATCAATCAAATCGAGGGTGGGGTCGTAAAACATGTCAAAGTTGTCGGATGCTTCGTCAGCGACATCTTCGTTGTTGGATTTTAGGCTGGGATCGAGCGTCAGCGAAGAGGGGGCGAGAGCAACGGCGGCGAAGGTTGAAGCTCTTTCGAGGGCGCGGCCGGAAGGACGCCCGTCCACAATCATAACTTTGAGTCTGTCCGTGACGTTAGTGGCGTAATAGCCAAAATTATCCGTCGCGATATCGTCGTCGATTTCGAGTTGTGCTGATACGGAGTGGGCGCCGGAAGTCGAGAACTGGTGGGAGAAAGTGACGGTCTGGCGTTCGCCTGGCTGCAACTGGGCAATGGATTGGTCTCGATAGGATTGGTTGCCGCCGACTGAAAGAATAAGTGAAGCGGGAGTGACGGCTTCATTGCCGGTATTGCGAATCGTCACAGAAATTTCGACGGGGCGATCCACTCCCACGATATCTCGGGAAAGAGCCATATCGGTCACGGCTAGATTTCGGATATAATCAGGGAGAGGGAGCTTGCGTATCAGGATTTGGGGTTCGGTTGAGAGACTTTTGAATGTGTCCTGGAGGAAGCTCCATTCGCCGGCCTTGCCGATTTCCCAGCCAATATCTTGTTCATCAGTCAATATGACGACTTGTTTTGCTGGGTTATCGCCACGAGCAAGACTGAGCGATGCGAGGGTAAATGCCTGGAATGTGGCCATGGAGCCGTCGATTGGTGCGAGATCATCGAGGGCTAAATCTAGCGCCGCGCGATCCGTCGTCGGGTCGAGAACGATAGCGGTCGGAGAAGGCCCTCCAAGAATCAGGCTGAAGGCATGTCCGCGCGGAGCGCGGGTGATAAGGGTTCGGGCTTCTTCAACAGCTCTTTCGAAGTTGGTCTCTCCATCGGTCATAATAGACATGGAAGTCGAGCCGTCTATAATCAGCGCGACGTCCTGCCGCGCGCCAGGCGTGAAACGCGAGAGGTTTAGATACTTTTCGAAGGCGATTAACCCGATGCAGGAGAGCAATAGGAGAATGGAGATTCCGCCAATCCAACGCTGCCACTTTTTCTCTCCGTGAAGGACAACAGCCACTCCGAGTCCAACCACGCCGAGAAGCATTAGGGGCAGGATAGCGATCCAAGGAATCGTTGTGCCCGGTGGAATGAAAGGGCGGGCCAAGGCAAGAGCCAGTAAACCGACGAGGAGGCAACGTGTTGCCATGAGTAGGGCCTCTTCTAGCTGGATCCGGCGATTTCTGATCGCGAGGGATTCGAAGAGAAAGTTCATCGCACCCCAGTCAACGATCTTCTTCGAGCGTCGATTGAGCAGGTGAATGATTATTGGTATCGCAATCGCGAGGGAACCGATTACCAGTGCTGTATTGAGGAATAACAAAGGTCAGGACTTTCTTTGCGAGAAATAGGTAAACAGGGCCTCGGCTACCCCGGTCTTCGTATTGATCGGGACGTAGTCTGCCTGCATCTGGCCACAGGCGAGTTCCATCGCCTTGAGGTGTTCGCGGACGCGGTCGAGATAAGAAGCGCGGATTGTTGAGGGATCAATGTTGAGCTTGCGCCCGTCTACTTCGAGACAGCGAAAATCGTCAAACTTCTCAAAAGGGAAAGTGAGTTCCTCCTCTGCCATGAGGTGGAAGAGGACAAGTTCGTGATTCTTGTAGCGGAAGTGATGGAGGGCGTTCTTGATCGCTTCGGCGTCATCAAAGAGATCACTGATGATGATGACAAGACCGCGCGGGGGAATTCGTTCGGCGATTTCGTGAAACGTATCAGCGCAGCGGGTGTCTTCACTTGGTTGTGTGTTAGATAATTCCTCAAGGATGGCACGGACCTGGCTAGGCTTCGCCGTCGGGCGGAGGTATCGCTTGATGCTTTTAGCAAAAGTGACTAGACCCACGGCGTCCTGCTGCCGAATTAGCAAGTAGGTAAGGGCGGCGGCCAGATATCGGCCATATTCATACTTGGAAAGACGCTCGTGTCCGCCGAGTGAGGAAGACGCCTCCCCCGAGTATGCCATCGAACCTGAAGCATCAAGAAGAATGGTTACTCGCATGTTGGTTTCTTCGATGAATTGCTTGATATAGTAGCGATCGCTCTTCCCGTAGACCCGCCAGTCGAGGTTGCGTAGATCGTCACCTGCGACATATTGGCGATGTTCAGCGAACTCGACTGAGAAACCTTTGTGAGGACTTGAGTGGCGACCGTTGATAGTGCCTTCCTTCGCACTGCGCGCGAGGAATTCGAGCCTCGAGATCATGTTAATGATCTCGGGTGGCAGCAGGTCGGTGAAGGCAGGTGTGGCGCTTTCCGGCATAAAATCAGACATCGAGGTCGGCGCTGGGCTGAAACTGATCGACCAGCATCGTCACGATTTCGTCGCTAGTGACTCCGGCGGCTTCTGCGTTGAAAGTGGTAAGCACTCGGTGGCGCAATACAGGATGCGCCACTGCTCGGACGTCAGCCGTGGTCGTGTGATAGCGCCCCTGAATAATGGCTCGTGCCTTTGCAGCAAGAACAAGGTAGATCCCCGCCCTAGGACCGGCGCCCCACGCGACCATTTCTTTGACGAAGTCCGGGGCTCCCTCTTCCTTCGGTCTCGAGGCACGAGCGATCTGGGCGGCGTAGGAGACCACGTGATCAGCAGCGGGAACGCGGCGAACGACATCTTGGAGTTTGAGAACCGTTTCGCCGGTAAGTTGCTTCTCGATATTCGCTTTGTAGGTGCCCGTGACTCTCTTAATAATTGCCTTCTCTTCCTCGGCTGTTGGGTAGTTCACACGGATGTTGAACATGAAGCGGTCGAGTTGTGCTTCTGGGAGTGGGTAAGTTCCCTCCTGTTCAATGGGGTTCTGGGTTGCGAGGACAAAGAAAGGTCCGGGCAGAGGGTAGGTTTCCTCACCAATCGTGACATGGTGCTCCTGCATCGCTTCGAGAAGAGCGGCCTGCGTTTTTGGCGGCGTCCGGTTGATTTCGTCTGCAAGAATCATGTTGGCAAAGACAGGGCCTTTGACAAATTTAAAGACGCGCTTTCCAGTGCCATGATCTTCTTGGAGGATTTCGGTTCCGGTTATATCCGCTGGCATGAGATCCGGGGTGAACTGAATCCTTTTAAAACTCAGGTCGAGTACTTCGGAAAGAGTCGAGACGAGCAATGTTTTGGCGAGTCCGGGAACTCCGACCAGCAGGGCATGGGAGCGACAGAAGATGGAGACCAGTAACTGCTCAATGACTTCGTCTTGTCCGACGATAACAAGATCAAGCTGCTGCTTCATTGCCGCGTAGGCCGCCTTGAGTTCTTCGATGACTTCTTTGTCGGAGCTTCCGAGTTCGGATGGAGGATGAGGTGACGTGCTAGCCATGATTTATTGTTTTGCTGAGGGGGTGTAATGCAGAGTAAAAACCTCGTTGCTGAGATGATAAGCAGTTGTGAAAAGACCTGTCGAATTGGATTTTTGCGCAATAGCGCGCGAGTTGAAGAGCAAAAGAGCCAAGAAAAAAATGATTTAGAGCTCCTAGGATAAACTTCAGATGTTTGTGGTGCGGAGCGATGTCAATTTTGAAATAAAGAAAAGATGACGACTGAAAGCGTTACCGGTCTTATTTACTCCTCTTATCTAAATAAAATTAGGAAATATTTCCTCGAATTGCGGTGAACCTGATGGATTTTCGTTTCGGACTGGGGGCGGCAGTCTCTGACACTTGGTTATATCGACTCCCTTTAAACTAATTACCATGCCGCAGAGAGCCCGCCTCGGTTCAATGGAGTGAAGCTGGAAGGTTGCTGGCTTCGCTACGATAAACTTCCCGCGATAAAGTGTTCGAGTCGGAGTGACTTTTGCCGCTCTGAGAGTAAGATTTAACGGTGAAGGTGTTTCTCCCCATTGTTTTCTGCGCTCTTATGCCGGTCAGTCTTGTGGCCTTGGAATATGAGAAAGATATCATGCCTATCCTAGCTGATAAGTGCTCAGATTGTCATAGTAACTCTGGCACGGTGAAGGGTGGTTTTAAGGTAGATGACCCGAAGCATTTCGCTGATCGCTTAGCCAAAAATAATCTCGTCATTCCCGGTGACTGGGATGCTAGCTATTTGTTTGTGACATTGTTTCGTCCTGCAGATCACAGGGACGCTATGCCGCCCCAAGGAAAAGGTGAAAGGCTGACTCCCGAAGAAACTGCCATGGTTCAGCTTTGGATTGCCGAGGGAGCGACTATCAATGGCAAGACGGGCGAGAAGGGTTATATGCCCAAAGCAGGTGAGTCTGGGTTCGTGGCCAACGTCGATGATAGAGGAGGCACTCAAATGGCGGAACGTGGTCTACCTGAGCTCGCTCAGCCGCGCGAATGGACAAACACGGAGGGCAAGACGATCACGGCGACTTTACTCCGCGTAGAAGATGACGTTGCTTTGTTGAAACTGGCAAACGGGCAGGTGTATCGCTACCCAATCGACAAACTCTCAGAGCAGAGCAAGGTGGCGCTGAACGAGTGACTGGTTAGACTGCACGCCAAGTTGCAGGATCAACGCCGTAGAATGCTTCGAGTTCACCGTAGAGATCCGGTTGCTCTTTTTTTAGTTGCCGGGCTTCCTCGTAAAACGTCTCTGAAGCAACAGCAAAGAACTCTGCTGGATTGGTTGCGCCGTAGGGATCAATGAGAGAGCGATGACCCTTTCCGCTTTCGACTTCTTTGGTGAGTTCTTCATAGTTTCGAAGGAATATCTTTGCCCAAGTTTGGTAGGCCGTTTTATCCCTCAGAATGGGGACCCCATCAGCCACGCCGTCGTCTTGGTCTAATTGGTGTGCAAACTCGTGGATCGTGACGTTCATGCCGTCATCAGCGTTCCGGGCGCCGGCGAGGACGCTTTCCCAAGAAAGAATGACGGAGCCGGTTGACCACGATTCACCCAGCACTCCAGAGCCGTCCTTTTCTTCACTGAGGTCAAACCGACGGCGACCGCTGTCATGGAATGCGGTCGGATAGACGAGAATTGATTTCAATTTTCGATAGAAGCCGTGCTTCCTGAGCCGAACAAGAAGGAGGGCGGCCTGAGCAGAGATAAGGAGTTTCATTGAAGGATCGACGAGGTCAAGGCTGCCACAGGGTTCGAAATGCTTCTCCGCCATAAGCACTTGAATGTGACCCTCGAGGGATTTCCGAACATCATCCGGCAAAGCGCGGTAGCGCGGAAAATCCTTTCGAAGAATTTCGCGCCATTCCTCTGGAATTTCCTGTGAGAGAAGAAACGCACGTCGACGTTTCTTTCGCACCGAAATATGAAATGTTACAAAGCCGAGGCCGAGAATGGCAAGAGCGGCGATGATAACTGAGAACATGTCAGGGACGTTTAGAGAATCGTAGGGAAAGGGGAGTCACTGAACTCGAAAGCCTCATTACGGTCGTGGAGAATACTGACGAGGTAGGCTGCGGGCAGAAGGACGATCCAATGGTTCTCTTCATCACGGGCCAGAGAGCAGCCTGAGGGGAGTATTACGCTCGGAGCATCGCGAGTGTTGGCGTCTGGGTCGGGTTCTTCGGGGCGAACCCATTGGGCGACGCTCCAGGGAGAGCTTTCGAGGCGGCAATCGACTTTGTACTCGTTTTCAAGCCGGGCCTTGAAGACTTCGAATTGAAGCGGGCCCACGGCTCCAAGAAGAGGAACTCGTTGAGCGCTGCCGTGAACATCATAAGCCTGGGCAACACCTTCTTTTAGGAGTTGCTCCAGTCCGGCCCGGTAGCGTTTGATATTAGCGGTGTCGTTGTTGAAAAGGTAGGAAAAGCACTCTGGCTTAAACCTAGGCATCTCATCGTAGAGTAAGTTGTTGTTGCTAGTGACGGTATCGCCGATGAGAAAATCGTAATTACCGACAAGAGCAAGGATGTCGCCGGCGTAAGCGTAGTCGAGAGTTTCTCGATCCTGACCAAAAAGCTTCTGAGCGTTGCCAAGACGAACCTTCTTCCCGGTGCGAACATCGATAACTTGCATGTCGCGTTCGAAAACACCCGAAACAATGCGTATAAAAACTGCTCTGTCGCGGTGGCGTGGATTCATGTTGGCTTGAATCTTGAAGACAAAGCCGGAGAAACCGTCGTGGTGGGGGTCGACTGATTCACCCTTGGATTCACGAGCTGCTGGCTTTGGAGCGAGTTCCAGAAAGCGTTGCAGCATCAGTTCAACACCAAAGTTGTTCATTGCGCTTCCGAAGAAAATGGGCATCTGCTTGCCTTCAAGAACTTTCACCATGTCGAGTTCTTCGGTCACACCGTCGAGCAGGTCGATCTCTTGAACGGCAGTTTCGTAGATTTCAGAATCAAGCGCTTCCCGAACGATTTCATCTTCAATGCCGGCCACAGAAAGTGGCGCTTTGAAGGCGCCGTGGGGCGTGCGTTCAAATAGGTTTACTGCATTCTTCTCACGATCAAAAATACCCCGAAAGCGAGGTCCATCGCCCAGCGGCCAGTTAAGGGGAACTGGAGGTAGACCTAGAACTCGTTCGAGTTCATCGATGAGTTCCAGGGGTGGACGCGTGGGGCGATCCAATTTATTAATGAAAACGAAAATCGGGACTCCTCGCTTTCGGCAGACCTCGAAGAGTTTAAGCGTTTGCGCCTCGATACCTTTGCCGGCGTCAATCACCATGACAGCCGAGTCGACAGCCGAAAGTACTCGGTAGGTATCCTCAGAGAAGTCGTGGTGTCCGGGGGTGTCGAGCAAGTTGACGCACGCACCGTCGTATTCGAATTGAAGAACTGTCGAGGAGACCGAAATACCCCGTTCCTTCTCCATTTCCATCCAGTCGCTCGCGGTTGCGTTCTGATTTTTCCGGGCGGTGACGCTGCCTGCCAGATGAATTGCGCCGCCGTAAAGAAGCAGTTTTTCGGTTAGCGTCGTTTTACCTGCATCAGGGTGAGAAATAATAGCAAACGTGCGCCGGCGGTCGATTTCGCCGGCGATTTCGGCCGAGACAGTTTTTTCCAGAGTGCTCAAAGTAGGGGGGAATTGGGAGTCAAGTTGCCCGAGTCTCACGGAAGAAGTGCAACGCCGGATCTGTAAGCCGTGCTCATACGATTCGCAAATGGGGTTTTCTTCCTGGTGGCCTACTCCCGAGATGAGGAAGCCTCTTCCCCAGAAGAGGGTGCGAGTGGTCCAGAAACAGGGGGATTCTCCTGACTATTGGGCTCCTCAAGGATCTCAAGGATTTCGGCTATGCTAGCGTGAAGTAGCGGAGCCAAATTGTAAGAGTCACGCAGTGTCTCAAGCATGGGTCTCAGATTCAAGCTGGGGTGACTGGCTGCAATCCCCAGGGCATTATCCAGATCCTCTTTAATAGCATCGGGACGAAGCGTTGACTCAACTAATTTTAGCCACTCGGGCCTCAGAGAAGCCAAAGTGGAGAGATGAATGAGATTCAGCGCCAGTGAACGTTTTTCTGGCGCATCGGATTTGGCAAGTGATGATAGAAAGTCCTCGATTGGTGGCGAGCCTACCAGACGAGGAACGAACTGCTCGAGAGTGGTAATTCGATGATCGTTCAAATCGTCGGACCATTCGAAGAACCGGTTGGCGAGGCCGGCGTCCCAGTTTGGATGTTCCCCAGCGATGGTGACAAGTGACTCGCGGAGTTGCTTGTCCTCTATTTCGATAAGCGGGAGGATATCGAAAATTTCAATTTGGGAAGAAGGCATCTCGTGAAGCGCCCACACGACACCGTTAAGGACTTTTGGATTTTTAGAGTCGAGAGCCGCGTGGGTAGTTTTGTAATCATCTATTTCTATTAGGGCGTTGATAAGAGAGTGTTCGAGGAATTGGTCATCTGGTGTTCTTCCAAGACGCCCTAGAATGGCCCCAATTGACCTGAACTCCGCCATCCTACCTAATGCCACAGCAGCACTGCGCGCTACGTCAGGTTCGTCGGAACGAACGATGTTTGCGAGAGCGCCGGAAATAGTTCGGTTTCTTTCTAACTCAATGTTTCGCTCGGCTGGTTGGTTTGCTGCAACCTGTTGCCATGTCCGTGTCACGCTCATAGCGTTGCAGGCAACTTGACGAACGTTAGGGCTTGGATCGGTCAAGGCGTCATAAATTAGATCGATTGATTCTGAGAACTTCATTCGGGTGAGGGCCCAAACTGCATTCTGGCGAACATTTTCAGGAACACCGGAGCGGAGCAGGATATCGCGCAGTTCAGGAATAGCGGGTGCACCTCGAACGGCAAGTTCGGTTATGGCTTTGGATCGGACCCAGTGTTCCTTGGCGAAAAGCAAATTGGCGACTTCTTCGACGGTAAGTCGGTCCCAGTTGAGGTAAGTGGTTGGTTGAAATGGGATCCCTTCCCTCGATATGCGGTGAATGGTCCCACCAAAAAAAGAGATGGCTCCACTCGAATTTTTTTCACCAACGGGCCCTGCAGTTCCCTGGTCAATGACAAGTAAGTCACCGTTATGATCTTCAACAAGGTCAGTGAAGCGGGAGGCTTTGCTTTGGAGTGCAAAAACCGTTTTACTCGCTGCGGCTTCATAAGAAGAGGCGCTATTTTTGAGGTGTGTTCGGGTGATACGCGGCGGATTGAGGTGGGTGGTGAACCATTGGTCGGTCCATTCTTTATTGAGTGAGCCGCTGCGATAGCGGAGGAAGCCACTCAATCCATCGCTTCTGAAGGTATGGGCCGCGGGGAGAAAGTCTCTGCTAAGAGCGTGCCCAATGAGGGGTCGTGGTTGATTCAGGCGTGGGTAAACTCCCCGATAAATCCAATGGACAAGAGCGTCGCCTCGGGGGCGTTCGTAAAAGCCATTGCAGACTCCAATGATTTCCCCTTGGTCGGTGAAATCTAATTCTGCTGGCACATCCATTCCACCGCCGGCAAAGTAATCGAGGTCGCTTCCTGTTATTTGGCAAAACCAGATGCGGGCGCTTTCGCCGGAATGTATGATTTGATTGGTATCATTGTCAGGAATCTTGAAGCGGGCTCTTGGTTGCGTCCAATAAATACGACCATTGGGGTGTAGAAACGGTCCGTGAGTGTTCCGATTTTCTGAGGGCACTCCGAAGCCGGTCGCGAGTTCCTCGGTTGAGTCGATGATGGCGTCGCCATTACTATCGGTAAACCTCCAAAGAGAAGGTGGTGAGAGAATGTAGAGTGAGTCATCCAACCAGGTAAGTCCCTGAACGCCTGTCAATTCATCAGTGACTAAAATAGCGGTATCGAAAACTCCATCAAGGTTTGAGTCTTCGAGGCGTTTGATTCCATCTGCATCACTGACAAAGAGTCGACCCTGAAGGTCGATGGTGGCGGAGAGAGGGTGAGTGAGTAGACCATCGTCCACTGCTGGTTTAGTGGTGAGGCCCTTTGCGATCTTATGTTCGATAGCAGGAAGTTGCTGCGTTACGAGCAAGGCTGCTACCAAAGAGAAGTAACGGACGCGGGGCATAAGCGAAGATGCCAGAAGCCCTTAACTCTCGCAAGCGGAGAGCGACGGTTTTTCGAAAAGCTAAAAAGGCAATTTTACACCCATGGCACGAAGTGCGCACCAGCCTTTGATTCCTTCGAAAATAGCAAAGGCTCCCAGCGTGCAGAGACCGGTGGACCAGAAGGCGCTATCAGTCTTTAAAAGCAGGTAGATGCCACCGGCAAGGGTAGTGAGTCCAAGTAACCCACGTAGAATTCGACCGCGGGGATTGATATTGCACTTCCAGCTAGCCATCGAATTTTTGCTTTACCAGCCGGCGCCCATCGCCTTCGTCTGTATACGGCAAAGGTAGGTGTCTGCTGTGAGATAGAGAACCGTTCCATCATTTCCCCAAGCGCAATTAGCAGTACGTTCACCTGTTGAAATGCGTCCAAGTAGTGCTCCGGAGGGCGAGAAAATATAGACCCCGCCTGGACCGGTCGCCCAGACATTGCCTTTGTTGTCCACTTTTAAACCATCTGGGAGGCCTGGAAGTCCCTTTTGAAAAGCCTCGGTTGCATCATGAAAGATCGACCCTTCGCCGATCGTTCCATCTTCGTTGACTGGGAATGATTTCCAGACGGCTGCGGCAGGATCAGATTGCGCAACGTAGAGGGTTTTGAAATCAGGACTGAAGGCAATTCCATTGGGGCGGGTCATTTCAGCTGTGAGGAGTGTGACCTCACCTGTGGGAGAGAGGCGATAAACGCCGCAGAAGTCGAGTTCACGTCGGGGATCGTCCCACCGTTTAGGCAGGCCGTAGGGTGGATCGGTAAAATATAGCGTTTTGCCGTCGGCACCGAGGCAGACATCATTGGGGCTGTTAAGTCTCTTGCCTTGGTAGTTGTCGATAAGCGTGCGTTTACCGCCTCCTTTGGTAAGCAGTGAGAGGCGTCGGTCGCCATGTTCGCAAGAAATAAGTTGCCCTAAAGTATCCAGTAGAAGTCCGTTACAACCGGGTTCGCCACCGTATGTTTCGACTCCGGTGTAGCCAGAAGGAGTTAGCCAGGTCTTAGCCCCTTCGCCTTCGTCCCATCGGACAATTCGATTGTTAGGTATGTCGGAGAAGAGAAGATAACCTCCGTGCGAATGGTTCGATTCCGGGACCCAAACGGGACCCTCTGACCAGCGAAATCCAGAGGAGAGCACTTCGATTTCAGCACTGGGATCAAGAAGGGAATCTAACGAATCATCAAACTTCAGAATTTCGCCAATTGTTGGAAAATTGACCGAATCCTGTGCCTGCGAGAATTCAATGAGCGCAAGCAGAGTGACGAACTGAAAGCTAAGGATGTGTTTGCGAATCATGTTGATGGGTCGAAAGTTAATTCACCTAAGGTGTTTAACAGACTGATGAGTGACAAGGCAAGTGGTAACGGAACCGAGAGTCACGGAGATAACGATGAAGGTTTGGCGGAAGGCAAGCCTGATGGGGAGGAGTTATCAATTGATCCTTATTCCGGGGACCAACTCGATCTGACTGTAACGCAGGTGGG
>DCQY01000091.1:0-26023 GCA_002323995.1 Akkermansiaceae bacterium UBA1506
GTTATCATCATTACCGGTAAGACAACGGATGTACTTGTGGATCATATGCTGATAGGCGACACGAATTTTATCTTTGTCGCTGGTCGAATCGTGTTTCCACATTTGGTTGGGTGGCCCTTCATTGAGGTGACGAGTGTAGTAGGTGCTTTCAGCTGGGCCTTTGTTGCTCTTCCCTTTGGAGTGAAGCATGTGGAACTTTGTAGACTGGAGAAAACTCAGCTTCAGATGAGAATCACTTTCACGAACGTTTTCATAGAGAGTGGAAGGTTCGGGAATGTCGACCTCAGCAAGCAGTTCGTCATAACGGTTGGCGTGACCATACTCGTGATGAGGTGCCTTAAATTGAAGTGAAAGTAAGAACGGTTTGTCGCGATCCCGCTCTTTAAGCCATTCCATTGCGATGTCCGTATAGACGTCTGTGGAATATCCTTCTCGTTTCCACTCACCTTCAGTCCCAGTGAAGCTCGGGTTGAAATACCTTCCCTGGCCTTTCACGGTCATATGCTTTTCGTAGCCCTTGGGAGTACTTTTGAGATGCCATTTGCCCACTAGCCAGGTCTGGTAGCCGGCTTCTTTTAATTGTTCGGGATATTGGGGGGAATCATCATTGATGGCGCCGTTGAGTCCGAGAACGCCGTTTTTGTGACTATATTGTCCTGTCAGGATTGAGGCCCGACTTGGCGAGCAGATGGAATTATTGCAGGTAAAATTATGGAAGATCATCCCTTCATCAGCGAGCCGGTCGATGGCTGGGGTTAAGGCGTGGTCCTTGAGAAAGTCGTCGTAGGCTGAGATCGCTTCGAACGCATGGTCGTCCACGAGGACAACGACCATATTGGGCTTCTCCTTACCGGATAGGAAACTGGAAAAAGCGATTAGGCTGAGAAGACACAGGGTAAATCGGGCTTTCATGTTAAGAGTCTGGGTGCACATACCTGAAGTTTTAACCGCGGAAGTCTTGTTTCGTTACGAGCGTTACATCTTGATTTCAACCGACTCCCTTGCACTTGGAGCGGCCTCAAAGAAGTCGTGCTGCTTAAACCCAAAAGCCGCGGCAAACAAATTAGAGGGGAACGTTTCTACCGCGTTATTGATTTCAAGGACGGCAGCGTTGTAAGCCCGTCTTGCGGCCGAGATCTGCTCCTCAATTTCCGTAAGGTTGCGTTGGAGGTTGAGGAAGTTCTCATTGGATCGGAGATCAGGATAATTTTCCGAGAGAGCAAAGAGACGTTGAACCCCTGAGCCAATCTGAGTTTCTGTTTGAAGTCGCTGTGATTCAGAGAGTTGCCCGCTTGCGGCTTGGTTTCTTGCTTCGATGACGGCGGTAAAGGTTTCTTGCTCGTGGGTGGCGTAGGCTTTGACCGTCTCAACGAGGTTAGGGATGAGGTCGTGCCGCTTGCGGAGGTAGACGTCAATGCTGCTGAACGCGTTTCTAACCATGTTGCGCCTGCTGACGAGGCCGTTGTAGATGCCTGCAACAACGATGACGGCTAAGACAATGATGCCGATGATGAAGATGAGAGAGATTTCCATAACAGATGATGTAGAGGATACAGGTATGCGTGCGAAAGCACTATCATAAAGCGAACGGGTAATTCAAAATGGCGGCATGGTTGGCGGCCGACAAGATGGTGAACATGAAATGAAAGAATGTTCAACGAACCCGCTCATCACTCCAGGAAAAGCGGGCCAAATTTCCAAGCGATGATCTGGCCGAACCTAGCAGTGATTACTTTTTCCATCGAGGCAAGGTTCGCCATTGGTGAGCCCGACTTATGAACTGAGTCCCATCAAAGAAAAACCCGCAGGCCGATCAAGCGGTGCTGCGGGTTTTACTTGGAGTTTTTAGCCGAATCAGGGTTCAGGGTCAGCCGTCCTCGGAAAGCCGGCGAGAAGCTTCGCTCTTGAGGCGGAGAGCATTGAGCCGGATGAAGCCAGTTGCATCGTCCTGATTGTAGGCGTGCTCGGCTCCACCCTCCATCGTAGCCACATCCTCATTGTAAAGACTGAGAGCGGAACGGCGTCCGGCAGTGATAATGTTGCCTTTGTAAAGTTTAAGACGGACTTCACCGGAGACAGACTTCTGAGATTCGGTCACAAGTGCTTGGATGGCATCCCGCTCAGGTGCAAACCAGAAACCATTATAAACGAGTTGCGCGTATTTCGGAATGAGACTGTCGCGGATGTGCATCACTTCGCGGTCCATCGTTAAGCTTTCCATCTGGCGATGAGCATCGAGAAGAATGGTGCCCCCTGGAGTCTCATAGATACCGCGGCTCTTCATGCCGACAAACCGGTTTTCGACCATGTCGATACGACCGATGCCATGTTTACCACCAAGGTGGTTGAGAACGCGCATGACTCCGTATGGACTTAACAGGGTAAACTCACCCTCGCTACCTTCTTTGCTTACATCGCCGAGGTCGGTGAGGACTTGGTCGAGACTATCCAGCGCGAGACCGACACACTCACCTTTTTTGAAAAGTAGCTGGAGGTATTCAGGCTGGTCAGGGGCTTCTTCAGGAGACACGGAAAGGACATACATGTCCCGATCCGCTTCGCCGGAGGCGTCATACCACACGTCCTCAAGGACACCGCTTTCAAAGCTGATATGAAGTAGGTTCCGGTCCATGGAGTAGGATTTTTTGGCGGAAGCTTGCACCGGGATGTCGTTCGCAGCCGCATACTCAATCATCTCAGCACGGCCCGGAAACTGATCACGAAAGCGTTGCTGGCGCCAAGGAGCGATCATTTCGATGTCTGGCGCCAAAGAAGCGGTGGAGAGTTCAAAGCGGACCTGGTCGTTGCCCTTTCCGGTCGCTCCGTGAGCAATCGCGTCGGCACCATATTCGCGGGCGACGCGAACCATTCCCTCGGAGATGCATGGGCGGGCGATCGAAGTTCCGAGAAGATACTGACCTTCATAGATTGCGCCCGCTTGGATCATTGGGTAGATGAAGTCAGCTGCGAAAGTGTCCTTGAGGTCGTCAATGATGCAGGTGGACGCGCCCGTCTTAATCGCTTTTTCTTCGAGGCCGTCGAGCTCTTCCTGCTGGCCGACATCGGCGCAATAGGCGATGATTTCGGCTCCGTAGGTTTCTTTCAGCCACGTAACCAAGACGGAAGTGTCAAGGCCTCCGGAGTATGCTACCACGATCTTGTTGATGTTTTCGCTCATGTAAAATTTGGAAGCATTGAGGTTCACTTATGCTTCGGCGGCCACTTTAGCTTTGGTGAACACTCTTGCAACGGGATTTGGCAGCACGATTTAGCGATGAACTGATTCCCCGTGGGATCACTTTCTTGTTTTAACGGCTCGCTTTCGATCAGGGAAGAGTTCCCGGCAAAGCGGGCATGTGGTGCCGTCGCATCCCCGGGCGCTGCAGTATTCGCGGCCGTAGAAGATGATCTGGAGATGCAGTTTGTTCCAGCTCTCCTTTGGAAAGGCGCGCTTCAAATCTTTCTCGGTTTGCACTACGTTTTTGCCATTGGTCAGTTTCCAGCGTTGAGCGAGACGATGAATATGAGTGTCGACAGGGAAAGCTGGAACTCCAAAGGCCTGGCTCATGACGACAGAGGCGGTCTTATGCCCGACCCCTGGCAGAGATTCAAGAGCTTCCATATCATCCGGGACGGCGCCGTTGTATTTCTCGACCAAAATTTTAGAGAGCTCAGAAATAGCGACAGACTTTCGGGGTGAAAGACCACATGGTTTGATGATGTCCCGGATCGTTCCGACTGGAACCTTTGCCATGGTCTGGGGCGTACTTGCGATGGCAAATAAAGCGGGAGTGATCTTATTGACTCGTTCGTCGGTGCACTGAGCTGAGAGAAGGACTGCAATGAGCAGGGTATAGACGTCGGTATGATCAAGAGGGATGGGCGTCTCCGGATAGAGCTCTTCAAGCCGGGTGGCGACATGTGCAGCGCGTTCCGCTTTGGTCATAGGAAAGGTAGAGCGGAGGGATGATCTGGAAAAGAAAATCAGGCGCTGCCACCGCTGGTGCCGGTGCGATAACCGGAGCTGCTTCTCTTCTTGATTTCGCTGAGCATCTTACGCACATGATGGGCGTGTTTGACGTGTTTGCGGCTGTCGAGAATGCGGGCACTTTCTTCAAAAGATCCCCACTTGAGTATCCGGATTGGAATGTTGCGAACACCCCAGTGACTGATCTTTGAAAGATTGGGCTTGTAAATGTCGATGGTCTCAGTGCCGCAGAGTGCGCTGCCGTAGTCATCGATCACATAAGTGTAGGGCAGCCCTTCAATTTTGAACATGGTCCCCATGGGATACTTGGACCAGTCGGCAGCAGCGCTGCGGATTTCTGAGCCGTACTTGAGGTCGGTTCCAGCGGCGCTTTTCTTGCCATAAGGAAGGCTGTCTGCCTGGAGGTGAGAGTAGGCCGTCGTGCGTACCATCATGATCTGATTGGTGGGCATGTGATCCACCGGAGTGGTAGGAACTGAGGAGAGAACAATGGGTGGTTTAGCTCCTGAATGAGCAGGTTCGCGGTGCTGTGCTTGACGATCTTGAGCAGCCATCTCGATGATCTCCTGTGGTGCCCCTGCGACAACTTCCAATTGCTTTTCGGGGTAGGGAGAATCGAGCGTCTCTCCTGCGGCTATCTGAGTCGGGTGGATAGCGCTGTTATCATGGGAGAATGAGGAGGCGTGATCGGAAGTCGTTGTGCAGCTTGCCAGCGGCAAGATGACAGCGGAGCCTAATGCAAGGAGGAAGAAATTGACGTGAAGCAGGTGCATGAGCCGAGAAAGTTTCACAGAGTTGGCCGCAGATAAACGAGGACATTTACCGATAGCACCAAGTATTTTACCATTATTTAGGGAACACATCTAATCTTTTTGGTGATTCTGCTTTAGTTAGCCCATCGGCCGAAAACTGGCTGCAAAGCTTTGAGACGAGCGGTTGGCGGCTGTTCCGAAGATAAAGTTTGTTCCAAACCGCGTTCCGAAATTATTGCTTTTTTAGCATGTAGGCGGTGTCCGGGCTCCTAAAAGAGCTGATTTCAAGGAATTCTGGACTTATGCGCAAAGTGACAACTCCGGCACGGTCGAGCGTTATGAGTTGGCCGCCGATTGACTGAATTTGATCCTTAAGACCTTCGGAAATTCGTTCTGAAGGAGGAAACTTGGAGTGAGTTGAAATGACGATTTTGGGATTTACGGCTGACACGAACGCTTCCAGACCGGATGGCGACTCGCAATGTTGTCCCCGAATCCAGATGTCGGATTCAATTAGAGCGCCTGATTCGAGCAGTTGCTTCTCAGTTTCGAACCCGGCATCAAAGCTGAAGAGGATATTCCAGCCCCTGACGGTAAGCCGGAGTACGAGACAGCGATCATCAGCAAAACGATTAGGTGAGCTGGGATTTGGAGCGATAATCTGGCACTTAATTTCAGGCGAGAGGCTGAGGCGGTTACCTGAGGATAAGGCAAATCTTTTGGCACCGAGGGATTCGCTGACCGCTACGATTTCGGGGTAAATGGCTGCGCGGTTTGGTGAGTCCGCTTCGAAAAGCAGCGGTGGGCCTAATTGATTCAGGACTAGGGGCGCGGCCCCTAGGTGTCCTTGATCTCCATGACTGAGGAGAAGACCTTCAAGTCGATTGACTCCGCGGTGGCGAAGGACTGGAAGCATCTGGTAACGGTAGGTTTCCAAACTACCACAATCTATCATCCAGTGACTTTTAAACTGCTGATCTGTGAGGAGGCAGGCCATATCCCCTCGCTGACCAGTAATATCTAAAGTGAGAATTTCTGACTCTGTATCGGGTTTTGAGCTACCGATGTGGAGATGAGCACCTGGGAGTGTTGCGAAGAATTGAGCCAAGGCAGTAAGAATGGAGGCGAGTCCGATGCATAATTGGCTAAGCCAATCACCGATCCACGGAAGATGAAGCCCGAAGCAACCGAAGGTAACAACAGCTAGCACGACGAGGAGACTCGCAATCGGCACCATAACTACGTTCGCCACGATGCCTACGGGAGCGACGCTTTGAAAATGCCAAGAAAGAGGGAGAACAGAGCCAAGCCAAGCAACCAGCGAAACAGCAAGAGCAGCGGTAGTGGTTTCGACAAAGCGATCTTTGAACCGTTGTGCGGGGCTCAGTAGGCCTCTAGGAATTAATGGATCTGATAACCAAGGTTGAGCCAGGAATTTCCGGGTCATGTCACTGAGTGTGATAATTGCTAACAAAACAGCAAAAGAAAGTTGGAATCCTGGGAGAAAAAGTTGTTGAGGATTAATGGCCAGCAGTAGAAGAGCAGCGAGCGATAGGCTGTTCAGTAAACGCGGTTGTTCTTTGGCGGCAAAACTGGCGAGAACAATGGACAGCATGATGGCGGCACGAATGGCCGAGGGGCGCAACCCTGTTAGAATCGCATAAAAGAGCAGCAGAGGAATAATCACCAGAACGGCCCATCGTTTAGGCAGTCGAAGCAGCAAAACGAAGAACAACATTGTCCCGGCAATAATCCCGACATGGAGACCGGACACTGCGAACAAGTGCATTGTTCCGCTTCGGCGATACCAGTCCTCGAGTTCTTCTGGAGAGTTTTCGCGGGCCCCCAGCGTCATCGCGGCGATAAGGCGAGCAAAAGGCTTTTCTTCGGGAGAGAGTTCTCGGAGGAGCCTCGTTTCCAAGTTTTGACGAAGCCCTTTTGCGGCCGCGACGAGGTGGGAGCCCATGAAATCACCGCTGATTTCACAGGTGTCACCACTGCGAATTTCAAGTTGGGCCGGACTGTTGAATTGGCGATAGTAAAAGTTCGCTGGGTTAAAGCCACCTGGAGCAGAGGCTCCTTCAAGCGGCCTGAGTAAGCCGGTGAAATCGAATTCGCTGCCATATTTGAGCTCATCGGGGGCTGCTTGAATCCGTACGGGAAGCGATTGATCGATAGAGAGGGTATGACCTGCGACGGTGAGTTTTTTTACCTCAATTACTGCGCGGGCGGAGCGCGAAGAAGTAGGGCGGATATCACGAACCCAGCCCGATCCCGAGAGTTCGATTGAGTCACCCGAGGCGAGAGACTCTTTCAGCGGGAAGTTTTCAATGTGTCGAATTACTCTCTCCTGAAGTCCGGCAAAGATTAGGAAAAATACAGCAGTGAGAAGCCATATGCCCCAACTTGGCTGGGACTGCTTTCGAACCCAAAAGGCGAATCCCGCGACGAACAGAGATATCGTGATGGGAAGGAACCAAACTCCCTGATCTCCGCTGACAACTCCGCATCCTGCAGCAATGGCAGGAAGGAGCAGGGGACTGCGGCGAACGAAAGAGTCGAGCGGTAGCGGCGTGAGATTCACTAGGTAAGCAGGAAGGCTAGGGAATTGTTAAAAATTGAGGTTGGCATTCTCGAACTTGTCGTTAGATTCTCGTCCCGTCGCGGCCTCTGGCCACGTCAGGGTGGCGTTTGGTGAGTTCTCCAAATTAGATTAATTTTTTGAAATTATAAAAATTAATTGAGGGTTTGAGAAAATTCGCGGATCGTAAGCGAGCGCGGGTATAGCTTAATGGTAAAGCCCTAGCCTTCCAAGCTAGTTATGAGGGTTCGATTCCCTCTACCCGCTCCATCTCAGCCCGATTGATATGAAGCTCGCGTTTGTGTTGTTTGCCTCGTGCAGTCTAAGCCTTTTCGGCTACCAGAGCGATATCCTAGCGTCTGAAATGGATTGCAGTTCAGCGGTAAGGATCTTTGAGGACAGGGTTAAAGCACAGCCTCACAACTTGCTTCCGCTATACATTGGTGCGCTGCAAGAGAACCCCGGTTGCCGGGGGGATCTCCTGACTTCCGCGGTGAGAGCATCCGATGGGGACAGTCGGATGGTTCGTTGGGTTATTTTTGTTTCCCGGCAGGAGTTTCCCCATAAACTAGATTTGCTCACTGAAGCTGCTGCGACTGACGTTCCCAAATGGGAAGAGGTGATCAGGGAAGCGCTCTTTGTCGAGGAAGCTGAAATGGCCGATCTTTCGCTGGGAATCGATGGGGCTTCCCTGACTGAAACTCAATTGTCATTAGACGAGCTTTCAGAAGAGGCTAAGAAGTTGGATGAAGACATTCACGAGGCCCTTGCTCGAATGAGCGCCAGAGCGGAAGGTAAAGCGTGGTCCGATGAGGGTATGTCGGAAACTGATTTTTTTAACCAAAAAGCTGACACTATCCACGTTTCACCGGGCGGTTGGTCGGATGAGCATGGCATGGATAACTCCCTACCTATCGACACGCTCGATGAGCGTATTATGATTCCTATGGCGATCAAGATTGATGACGACTGGAAACCGTCGGAAGAGGTTGAACTCGACGAATCCAAGTTCACGAAGTCATCGTCAAAATCTCGTATCGCTGCGGCAGCTAGAAAGAAGGAACTGGCTCCTGCCAGTGCGGTTGGCCTGCCTCGAGGCCCAAATCTAGTGCGCCCTAAAGTAAAAGAAATCTTTTCGGTTGGCGGCGACTACAGTTCAACAATTGATCGCGATGAGCGGGACAGTATTCGCCCCTCCCTGGTGATCCGCTCAGCGCCTTCTTTATCGACGAGTGCGCGACAACTTCCTACTACAGCCGGAGCGGATTGAACGGGCTGGATGGTATTTTGCCGCTCGCTTTCGCTCGCAGGATTGGCCGCAGCCTCTCAATCACAGACTGGTTTTGAGCGGTAGGATTGATGGCGAGATTATTAAACTCCATTGGATCAGCCCAGTGGTCGTAGAGTTCGACTCCAGACTGCCCTTCCGCCCATTCCGTGTATCGCCATCTGTCGCTTCGGATACTGCAGCCCATGACTGGATCTTCAAGGCGGTCATCAGCAGGGCGTAGGATTTGGGTAATAGCATAGCCATTCCACTCAGCGGCTGGATTTTCTAACAAAGGCATTAGACTCTTGCCGTCGAGATCGCTGGGTGTGTCAATTCCTGCCGCCTCGGTTAGGGTTGGATAGATATCGATAAATTCGACAATGCGAGAACTGGCTTGGCCATTTCCGGCAGCTTTAGGATCACGTATAATGAGAGGGGAGCGAGCCCCCTGCTCGAAGAGAGTTCGCTTTTGCCAGATCCCGTCATGTTCCCCGAGGTGGTAGCCGTGATCACTCCAGAAGATGACGATCGTTTTTTCGGCTATGCCGAGATCGTCAAGAGCGTCCAGGAGGCGTCCGACCTGTGCGTCGACGAAAGAGACACAGGCATAGTAGGACTGCAGGGCGCCGAGAAGGACATCGCGTTTTAAATTATAGTTGGGTATGGGGCAGTTATGAGCAAAGGCAGCCGTGGGAATATCATCGCGGTCTCCTTCAGGGGCATAGGGAAGTCGCATCTCTTCGACCGGATACATTTCAAAATACTTTTTGGGAGCGACATAAGGAGTATGGGGACGAAAGAAGCCCACCCCCAGAAAGAAAGGTTCTTCTCTTTTCTCTTCCATTATTTTGATGGCTTCGGTGGTTATCATGCCATCGGTCTGCTCTTCATCTGTCCCGTCCGCGGCGAGCCAGCTCAATGCTGCGCTGATCTTTCGGTGAGGTTCGGCATTGAAGATTAGATCCTCCTCCGCCTTGTCGCGGCCCTTTGGATTGACGGTATGCTGCCATGAGGGTGGGTCATCAAATCCGTCTGTGCCGATGCTTGCTGGAACATTGTAGTGGTAGATCTTTCCAACTCTGGCGGCATAATAGCCAGCTTTCATGAATTGTTGAGATAGGGTGACTGCATCGGGCACTTCATCGCGGAAATGTCGGTCGAGATCGTAGACCTTGATTCTGTCGGGTCTCAAGCCTGTCATCACGCTGGCGCGTGTTGGATTGCAGAGAGGTAGTTGGTTGTAGGCTCGGTCAAAGCGCACTCCAGTGGAAGCGAGCCTGTCAATGTGCGGTGTCTTGGCGACGAGATCGCCGTAGCAGCTCAACGAGGCGGCGAGATCATCAACGGATATGAAGAGAATATTAGGCTTCTCATCAGCGGCACCAGAAGCGTTGAGCCCCAAAATAAGAAACACAACAGAAAAAAAGCGAACCATAAATTTGAGGTGTTGGAGTCTAATATTTGACCTCAAACTCATCGGTATCCAAGAATATTCCTGAGTAGATGAGTAAAACAAAAAGACATGATTCCGTTCTTTGAGAGTCGAACAGTTAGGTATATTTTTCGAAATGATTCTATCAAAGATTTATCACTGGATACCGGTTATCGCGTTCTCAGCCTGCTTACTGGAATCGGAAGCAGCGGCGGACATTTTAGAAAATAGCTCATCTACCGGGCATTACAGGGTTTGCTGGAATGATGATCCAACCACGGAGGCAACGGTTGCTTGGACTCAGTTTGAAGGTGCTCCTGGAACTGTTCATTTCGGCACTAAGGACCAAGGTCGTCGACATCACCTTTATGAGCTCAAACAAGTGACTCACCGGGCTACCGAGTATGACGGAATAATACAGTGTTTTGCCCGACTTGAAGAATTGAAACCGGATACCGATTACTTCTTTTGCATCGAAGATGGGAAAGGAGTGAGCCCCCGTCTGAAATTTAGAACCGCTCCTGATACACCACAGCCGATCACGTTTATTTCGGGAGGGGATTCTAGGAATAATCGTGCCGCTCGAGTAGAAGCAAACCGAATTTGCCGCCAGCTAAGGCCACTCTTTATTGCTTTTACCGGGGACATGATCTCCGGCGATAATGCAAAAGACTGGCGCGCCTGGCTGGACGACTGGCAAAAAATGATAGGCGATGATGGAAACATCATCCCGATCGTGGCTCACCGGGGAAATCACGAGAGGCGCCCCCGTACAATCTACCATTATTTTGACACCCCTAAGGACGCATACTACGCGCTCAGCATCGGTGGCAACATGCTTCGTTACTACGCGCTAAATTCTGAGATTCCCGCTGACGGAGCGCAGGGGGAATGGCTCGCGAAGGACCTTAAGGCCAGCCGCGAATCAGTAACACACTTGGTTGCTGGATACCACAAACCTATGCGACCCCACGTGTCTAAAAAACCAGAAGGAAAAAACCCGTTTCTCTGGGCAAGAACTTTCTATGAAAACGGCTTGGATCTTGGGATTGAATCAGATTCACACGCGGTGAAGTGGACGCTGCCCATTAAGCCTGACCCGCGGGGAGATGAGGGCTTCACTCATGCTCCAAATGATCCTAATGCGACTGTATTTATTGGCGAAGGTTGCTGGGGCGCTCCTCTTCGTGAGGCAAATGACAAGAAATCCTGGACGGTTGACGCAGCCTCGTTCAACGCGGTCGACTGGATCGAGGTTACGTCCAAGGGAATGACCATCAGGACTGTAGATGTGGACAAAAGTAGCGGCCTTAAAGCTGTCGAAGAGACATCCTCTTATGCAATTCCAGAGGGTCTCAGTCTTTGGGCTTCGAAACTTGGGAATGAATTGAAGATTTCAGCTGATTAGGGCGATCATTCAGGCAAAGAATATTCTCAAAGGGCCATTGCCAACGAAAGGCTGGTGGTGGATCGCGCTTCAGATTTGTACGAGCAGCTATCTCGTTGCCCGGGGTTATCTGACGTGGCGTTGGGATAGTCCCATCCGCGGCTTGGTTTGGAAGGAGAAGTGGTGGTCACCCTCGATCGAAAGCGGAGGGGGAACTCGTTGGAGCGAATTTGCCAATCAATCCGACGCATTGATCACTTCGGGGCTCACCACCACCGGCATCCTGTTAATTATTCTCGGGGTTGCCCCTTGGGTGGTTCGCCTTTCGCGCTTTACCAAACTGGTCTGGTTGATGATTCCAGCGACCTTGATTGTTTTTGTTGATGGCTTCGCCCGTTGGGTTGGCAAGGGATATGAGTTTGGCATGGCGATCGAGCACGTTTTGCAAATAGGCACGCCCATTCTGTTTCTCTTAGCGTGCCTCCGACCAGAGTTCTCAGGAAGATGGATCCGGGTCGCTTTAATACTTTCGGCGATGACCTTTCTCGGCCATGCGTTCTACGCGATTGGATTTCATACCGTGCCCTTGAATTTCAAGATGATGACCCAAGGATTGCTGGGGTTGAGTGAGAAAGGGGCGATCAATCTTTTGATAGTGGCAGGATGGTTAGATATTGTTGCAGCAGTGGGTGTGTTCTTTCGGGTGACTCAAATCCCGTCATTAATCTACATGATTTTCTGGGGCGGCCTGACAGCTCTGGCGCGTGTGGCTTCAAATTTTGATCGAAGCGCTGACTTTTTTGGCCTTGATCCTTGGTTGGTTGAAACTCTAGTCAGAACGCCGCATTGGTTGATCCCTCTGCTAGTACTGGTCTTGCTAAAAAAGAAGCCAAGCCCGAATAGTTTTCGCGAGGGCAGCAGGGTCTAGTGTCGTCGCATGCAACAAGCCTATTCTTAATCAAAAGAAGTTGCCGAAGCGATTGCTTGGGAGTAACCGCGCTCTAACCTGGTGGTCTTCGCTATCTGTCCAAGACGGTGGATAAGAAAAACGCTCTATTTTAGGAGTTTGCGCATGCGTTCTAATTTACCGTCATAGGGAGGTTCTACGGCGAAGTAATCTTTGCTGAAACCGCGCTTGGTCACTGCTCTTTCAAATGAAAACGTCTCAAAGCCATGCCTCCCGCGGTATCGCCCCATCCCACTTTCGTGAACGCCCCCGAAAGGAAGATCCAGATTGGTCGCCTGCTTAATTACATCGTTAAAACAGACAGACCCGGACGGAATTGCTGAGGCCACTTGTTCGAGAAATTCAGAATTCTTTGAAAAAGCATAGAGTGCTAACGGGGAGGGTTTTTCCTTAAGAAAGCCAAATAGTTCCTCCGTGTTCCGATAGGTAACGAGGGGAAGTACTGGGCCGAAAATTTCTTCGCGCATGCAGGCACTTTCAGGATCAGCGTTAGGAATGAGGGAGGGAGACAGGTAGCGAGCAGCGCGGTAATCGTCCCCTAGGCGGAAGGCAGTCTCAGGGATGAGTGAGCTGATGCGCTCAAAGTGGGCATCATTGACGATGCGGGCGAGATCGGGGCTTTGTGGATCAGGGTAGAGCCGGGTCAGCGCGATTTTGGCCTGTTTGAGAAAATCGTCATGCAATGCTTCGGCGATCAGAACGTAGTCAGGAGCCATGCAAGTCTGGCCGGCATTAAAAAATTTGCCGGTTATAATGCGATTTACAGCAGTTTTGAGGTCCACGTCAGAGTCAACGATGCAGGGGCATTTACCTCCCAACTCCAGCGTGATTGGAGCCAGATGCTTCGCGGCTGCTTCGGCATAAAATCGCCCGACCCGTTCGCTTCCTGTGTAAAACCAAGCGTCGAATTTCTGCTCAAGTAAAGCTTGGCCTAGTTCTGGCCCACCTTGGACCACACTAAAGTGCCCCGGATCAAAGGAGGACGAGACTATTTGCCCCATGATTTGCCCTGTTGCCGGCGCCATTTCGGAAGGCTTTAACAGGACGGTATTGCCTGCTCCAATCGCTGAAATGGCGGGGGCGAAAGCCAATTGGAGAGGATAATTCCAAGCAGAGACGATCAAAGCCGTCCCAAAGGCTTCCCTCCTGACCTCGCTTCGCGCCGGAAGAAAGTAAAACGGGTTTCCTGCCCGCCTCGGCTTGGCCCATTTTTTTAGCTTTTTTCGGTAGAGCTTAATCTCAGAAATGAGGAAATACACTTCCGACAAGTACGCTTCAATTGGCGGTTTACCGATGTCTTCAGAGAGCGCCCTGAGCAAGTCATCGCTCCGAAGCTCTAATTCATGGCAGAATTTCTCAAGACTTTTTAGTCGCGATTCTACTGTTCGCGTTTTGCCAGAAGCGAAGTAGGATCTTTGTTCCTCCACGATCTCAGGCAGATTTTGGATAGGGCTGTTAGCGGGCTTTGCGGACATCATTTCATGAAAGAACAGATTCAACCAATTTATACCGTTACGTCGTATTTAGATGAGCGGCGTTATTGTTGTGTCGACAAAAACATTCTCGTGGAAAGCTGTCGCTTGAAAAGAGAAGAAACCGAAATCATATATACACAAGTAATAGCATGAGAGGACCAGGCTCGAACGGATCTAATGGTGGGCAAAAAAAAGTGATCGTTATCGGGGGTGGCCCGGGAGGCGTCGCCAGTGCTTTGTTGCTTGCCAGCCGTGGAATTGACGTCCAACTCTTCGAAAAGCAGGAGCGGATAGGGGGGCGGACAGCTGCCCACGAAATCGATGGTTATCGCTTCGACATCGGACCGACTTTCCTCATGATGAAGTCGCTCCTTGACCGGATCTTCGACGAGGCGGGCAAAAAATCTGAAGACTACCTCGATTTTGTCCGTTTGGACCCCATGTATGAGCTCCGCTTCGACGACGAAGTGTTTCGGGCGAGCGACAACAATGAGCGGACCAAAGAGGAAATCGAACGCCTTTTCCCTGGCCAGTCAGGCGGCTTGGATCGCTTTTTGAAGCGTGAAAAATCGCGCCTCAAGAAACTGTTGCCAGCGTTTCAGCACAATTTTTCGAGTCCGGCGAAGTCTTTGTCTCCTGACCTTATTCCTGCTTTGCCCCACTTGTCTCTTGGAACTACAGTTTACGACAACTTAAAGAAATATTTTACCGACGAGAAACTGGCGCTCCTTTTTTCCTTCCAAAGTAAGTATCTCGGTATGTCAGCTTGGGAATGCCCGGGCGCTTTCGCGATGCTCTCTTACATGGAACATGAGCATGGTATTTTTCACACTCAGGGAGGGCTTTGCGAAATTCCCGCCGCGATGGCTAGGGCGGCCGAAGATTGCGGGGCGAAAATCCACCTCGGCACGGGTGTCAAACAGCTGATTCTTGACGGTCGCAAAGTTTCCGGTGTGGAACTCGATAATGGCGAGAAAGTATTTGCCGACAGTGTCGTGATCAATGCGGATTTCGCTCATGCCATGACTCACCTAGTGCCTTCAGAATCTCTGAAAAAGTATACCAAGGAAAAACTGGATTCGATGAAGTTTAGCTGTTCCACCTACATGCTTCATCTCGGTGTGGACAAACTCTACGATTTACCGCACCACACCATCGTGTTTGCTCGCGACTACAAGAAAAACGTAGACGAAATTTTCAAACAAAATCGAAAGTCAAACGACATCTCTTTCTACATTCGTAATGCGAGTGTTACCGACCCGTCGTTAGCTCCTGAGGGTAAGTCGAGCATTTATATTTTGGTTCCTACTCCCAACTTGGATGGTGACATTGACTGGGATGAAGCGCAGGCCAGCTATCGCGAAATGACCTTCCGCGCGATTTCGGACCGTCTTGGCATTGACGATCTCGAAGACCATATTGAAGTAGAGAAAGCTTATACGCCCAAAACTTGGAGTAGTGAACTCGATATTTTCAAGGGAGCGACTTTCAATCTCTCGCATTGTCTCAGCCAACTCGCGTTCATGCGGCCGAGAAATCAATTTGAGGAATTCAAAAACTGCTTTCTGGTGGGCGGAGGAACTCATCCAGGGAGCGGGCTCCCAACTATTTTTGAATCGGCTCGAATTTCATCGAATCTCATTTCCGATTCATTCGGACTCACCTATCTAAAAGAAGAAGTCACTTTATGAGTCAATCGCCCTCGCAGAGGAACAAATCTGTCATTGTAGTGGGGGGCGGCTTGGGGGGTCTTTCGGCCGCTGTCTCTTTGCGGGGTGAGGGCTTCGATGTTGAGATCGTCGAAAAAAACGACAAGCTCGGGGGGAAGCTTAATTTGCTCGAGATTGATGGCTTCGGCTTTGACCTTGGCCCTTCCATTTTCACCCTGCCTCAATTTTTTGAGAGTCTTTGGGAGCGGGTCGGCAAGAAGATGTCGGACTACGTCGAATTAGAGTCCGTTCACCCCCATTGGCGGAACTTTTTTGAAGATGGCATGGTTCTCGATTTGATCGAGGACCCAGCCGGCCAGAAAGAAGAATTCAAAAAGCTACCCGGAGATCTTGATCACAATTGGGATCAGTTCGAAAAGTTTCTCAAATACGGCCGTGAGCAGTTTAAGCTGTGTGACGAAGGTTATTTCCGTGAGGGGCTCGATAACGTCTGGGAGATGTTTCGGCACTACGGGTTTTTCAAGATGATGTTCAAGATGGATCATCGGAACACGATGTCCGAATCCATTGCCAGTCACATGGACGACGAATATTTGCGTCGGATCTTCGAGTATTTCATCAAGTATGTGGGATCCTCGGCGCACGATGCTCCCGGCTACATGAACCTGATGCCAATCATCCAGTACGATTATGGCCTCTGGTATGTCAAAGGGGGAATGTATAACCTTGCAGTGGGTCTGCGTAACCTGCTCGACGATATCGGTATCCCAGTGCGCTATAATTCCGAGGTTGGGACCATTAACCAGTCAGGTAAAGAAGTGACGGGGGTAACCCTTAAAGACGGAACAACTTTGAATTCTGATTATGTGGTTTGTAACATGGAGGTGTTACCCGCTTATAAAAAGCTGTTAAGTGAACCGTTGCCTTTCGTAAAGAAATTGGAAAAATTTGAGCCGGCTTGCTCCGGTCTCGTGATCCATCTTGGCACTGATAAGATTTTCCATCAGCTCGCTCATCACAACTTCTTCTACTCGAGGAATCAGAGCAAGCATTTCGATACTGTCTTCCAGAAGGGTGAGTTACCCGAAGATCCCACGATTTATCTGGTCGCCCCAACGCGGACTGATCCTACCAAGGCGCCCGACGGATGCGACAATATTAAGATTCTTCCTCACATCCCACCAATCAATCCTGATAAGCCTTACACGCATGAAGACTACATGGCTTTGAAAGATCGCGTTATCGATAAGTTGGAGAGAATGGGCCTGACCGATCTCAGGAAACACATCATTGTTGAAGACGTTCTCACACCGGTCGATATTGAGCGCATGTATAATTCGAACAATGGATCCATTTATGGCGTGGTTTCGGATTGGAAAAAGAACCAAGCCTTCAAAGCTCCGAAACAGTCTTCCAAGTATAAGAATCTTTTCTTCACGGGAGGAAGTGTGAACCCCGGTGGCGGGATGCCCATGGTGATCTTGTGTGGCCAGAAGGTCGCTGACCGTGTAGTGAAACAGGAGGCTCGAAGCGTGTAAGCGAATGGAAGTCTTCTTATGGAGCTTCCTTGGACTGGGTATTATCTGTTGGAGTAGCGGTTGGTTTGTCGCCCTTCGATTTCGAAAAGTGCCAAAAGCTGAGCGCTTTTCTTCGGCAAAGGTGTCGGTTGTGATCCCGGCAAGGAATGAGGAAGAGAATCTTGTGCGCCTGCTCCCTTCCCTAATGGGACAGGATACACCTCCCCATCAAGTTATCGTCGTTAACGACCAGTCGATTGATTGCACGGCGGAGGTCGCTAATGAAGCCGGCGCTAAAGTCATTAACGGAAAATCCTTGCCGGACGGCTGGTTTGGCAAGCCGTGGGCCTGCCATCAAGGAGCAGAAATAGCAACAGGAGATTGGATCCTCTTTCTCGATGCCGATACGGTGATAGAACCTGGCGGCCTTGGAAGAATTGTGGCTTTGACTGCTGACGAAGCCAGCGTGCATTCCATTTGTCCATATCACATGGTGAAGAAACCGTATGAGCAGCTATCGGCCTTCTTCAACGCGGTGATGTTACTTGGAATGAATGCCTTTACGTGGAGGGGTGAAGAGGCCGACCAGATCGGTTTGTTCGGCCAGGCCATGCTTATCTCAAGGAAGCAATACGACGCTGTGGGAGGGCATGAGCCAGTGCGGCGGGAGGTCCTCGAGAACTTCCACCTTTCAAGACACCTTTCAGAGGCTGGGTTTCGATGTCGCTGTTATCTCGGCAAAGGGACTATATGGATGCGGATGTTTCCGAGTGGCATCGAAGACTTGGTGGCAAGTTGGAGTAAAGGGTTCGTGTCTGGAGCCGAAAACACGCCAAAGAGCGCATTGGTGGGTATTTCAATACTGCTTTCCGGTCTCATCATGGGGATGATCTCGCTCGCGTTCTTAACCCTGGCGCCCACTCTAGTGGCTATCTTCTATTCTCTGTGCGTGGTCCAGAGTTGGTATCTTTTTCGCCACGCTGGAAACTTTAACCCGCTCAGTGCTATTCTCTTTCCTATAGGACTTTGCTTCTACCAGGGACTCTTCTTCCGTGCCTTGAGTCGCAGAAAAGAAGGCGGAATAGTCGAATGGAAAGGTCGAGATGTTAGTTGAGTTGCCCCCGTGGCTGATCGTGATCTTAAATGTGGTTGCGGTGCCATCCATCCATCTGGGTCTTTCGTGGATCTACACACGTCTCCCATCGAGCCGGTTCAAACCAGAATCCTTTCTTTACCGGCTGCGGATGTGGGAGAAGGCAGGAGCGTTCTACCAATCCTTCTTCGCTATCCGGACCTGGAAAGGTATGCTTCCTGACGCAGCACCGTGGTTTGATGGATTTGCGAAAGGAAACTTCAAGACGAAGGAACGAAGCTACATTGATCGATTTATCGTGGAGACATGTCGTGGTGAAGAGGCTCATTATGCACAGTTGATTGGGCTGCTGGTCACTGTCATTTGGAATCCTTGGCCAATCGCCGGGACAATCATGATTAGTTATGCCTTTCTCTCGAATCTGCCTTGCGTTTTGCTCCAAAGATTTACGAGGGCTCGACTTCGACGTTTGCTTGCCAATCTCGATAGCATCGAAAGTAATGGCCACTGATGAATCCGCGCAGACGGTGTGAGGGAACTTAAACCCCGATCCGGTTAAAGGTAATTTCACCTAAAAAGGGCCAGCGCTCGTTCCTGAACCGTGGACGGGTGGGGCGCGTAGTTCGCGAAACCGCCACTGTTGGTGCACCACCGTTGGTGAATTACTTGCGGTTGCCGAAAAGGCGCCCGAGCCTTGAGCCTATGGTCTGCTTTGGAGCCACAGTTTCCTGCTCACCTTCACTGCCTCGCTGATCCTGTTGAGTAGAGGCGGTGCTTCCCACCGCCATGTTGCCGGAATTCTGCTGATTAGACTTGTTGCGATTAAATAATCCAGCACGCTTAGGTTGTTGAGGCTGAGCAGGTGTTTCGGGTTGCATGTCAGGATCTTCGCTCTCGCGGGTGATGAGTAGTCGGAGGTCGGAAGGGACGTTTTCAACGTAGTCCCAGCTACGAAGAGGAAGGCGCTTCCCCTCTGCAGTGTATTCTTGCACTTTCCTCCGGATCAGGGTGCCATCGGAAGAGAAAAGATGTTCTTCGGAGAAGCGGCCCAATTGATCATAGTGGTGCTTGCCGCGGTATTTGAGTTTTCCATTCTCGCCTCCTGCGTAGATCAGGACTTCATCGGGCATGCCTCGCTGATCGAGCGTGATCGAGCGCCGCTGGATCTCGACGCCGTTTTTGCTGTAGGTGGTTTGCTGCAGGAAACCCTGACCTTCGTTGTGTTCTTGCGATTCGGTGTAGGAACCATCGGAATGGTAAATTGAGCGACCCCAGACATCGATATTGAGGTCTTTTTGCTCGCCTATGCGCAGATCATAACGGCTGAACGCTGCTTTTTGAGCATCTGAAATGTAAATATTGGAGGCACCATTGAATCGAACCTGTTGGGCTTCAGAAAGAGCAGTATTAGGTGTGACAGTCACATCCCCGCTCCGCGCAGCACCTGCATTCTCCATACCAGCGGGGCGATTAGCCTCAAAGTGCGCCTGCGCAGAGTCCATGGCTTGCTTATTGTAAGGCGTGTGCCCAGTCGTGGTGCGACTGTGAAATTGGGCAAAAGCGCCCGAGGTCAGAAGTGACGCTGTAAGAAAACCGCAGAGAAGGCTTTTCATGATGAATCGAACCACCGGAAAGAGTGCGTCAAGGTAATGGCTTCGCGGAATCTCGCAAGCCATTACGGATCTAGACTTGCCTCACCTCAGTTAAGAAGGATGAATTAACCTTCGTTGGCAGCAATATATCGCTCTGCGTCCAGCGCCGCCTGGCAGCCGTTGCCAGCTGCCGTGATAGCTTGGCGATAAATGTGGTCAGCAACGTCTCCCGCCGAGAAAATACCTTCCACATTTGAAGTGGTGGAGTGGCCTGCCTGAAGAACGTAGCCGTTTTCGTCGACATCGACGCCGGAACCTTCAAGAAAGGCAGTGTTGGGATCGTGGCCGATGGCGACGAAGACACACTTCACTTCAACTTCGGAATCTTCGCCGGAGGCGGTGTTGTGAATTTTCACAGCTCGCATGTGGCCCTCATCGTCGGTGAGGTAATCGGTCACCCGTGAGTTCCAGACCGGTTCGATCTTGTCATTGGAGAGGACGCGGTCGGCCATGATCTTCGAGGCACGCAGTTCGTCGCGGCGGTGGACTAGATATACCTTGCTTGCAAAACGTGTGAGGAAGTCTGCCTCTTCGCAGGCAGAGTCGCCGCCACCGATCACGACTACAGGAACATCAGGATAAAACGCACCGTCACAGGTGGCGCAGGACGTGAGGCCACGTCCAATCAACTCTTTTTCATTCGGGAGGCCGAGATGGCGTGGGCTTGCACCCGTGGCAATGATAACAGTCTTTGACTGGTAATTTTTTCCACCAGCAGTTGTGAGAGTGAAATCACCGTCCGCGTTTTTCTCGACGGAGTTTACCATTTCGTATTCAACCCGGGTCCCGAACTTTTCGGCTTGTTGCTGCATCCGCATCATGAGATCCGGACCCATGACGCCTTCGGGGAAACCAGGAAAATTTTCCACATCGGTCGTAGTGGTCAGCTGGCCTCCCGGTTGTTCACCGGCTAGAACGAGTGGTTTGAGATTGGCGCGGGCGGTGTAGATCGCTGAAGTCCAGCCGGCGCAGCCGGTTCCAATGATAATGACGTTCTCCATGGCGCGGAATGTGTCTGGTTTTGGTTGGGTAATCAATCGTAAAAATGCCGCAGTTTGCTTTAGCGGCAGTTCGTTCGTGGGTTAAAATACGAACTCAGGTGTGAGCGAGGATTCGTTTGGCGGCGTTAAGACCGGTTTGAAGCGCTCCTGGGACGCGTCCTTTGCCGACGAAGGCGTCGCCGGCGAAATAGAGACCAATCTCGGAGGCACTGGCGGTGTCTTCAATCTTAGCTCCTCCGTCCGGGTGAGCGTAGCGCCAGCGCTGGGTATCAGCCCAGTGGAGCGTTGGTAAATTGTTACCAAGGAGAGAATTCACGGATTCGTAGGCTGCTGCGATGATTGAGGGAGGAGAATCTTCTTGGTGTGTGGCACTCCACTTGGGATTCATCTGAGCAATGAAGAGACTTTCACCTGCAGGAACATGCCCTTGTTTCTGGCCCTCGTTACTCAGCCAGGCAAGACGATGCTTTCGATCGGTATTAATCATGGCATAAGCATCCCCCGGCAGAGCGAGTGTTGCGTTGAAGTTGAGCATGACCGAGAATTGAACGTGGTAAGGGACATTTTCGAGCACGCTGATCATGTCAGGCAACAGACCGGGGGAGGCCTCGCTATTTTTGAGTAGGTCTACTGACTGCGGGGCGGGGGGAGTCAAAAGGACTTTATCAAATGGGCCGTGAGAGGTGTTGCCGGCTTCTTCTAGTGTCCAGTGTGTTTTGTTGTGGTAGAGCCCCGTGATGAGGGACTCCCGTTGCATCGCAAAATTACCAGCGTCAATAAGGAGTTTACCTAAGGTGCTGATTCCACTGCGATAAGTCCATTTCGCGGACGCATTCTGCTTGGGATCACCCGGAGCATGGTGCCCGTTTGCGTCGAACGTCCAGATGTCTCCTGCGATGCGGCAAAGGTCATTGTGCGGCAGTGTTCTGAAAATAAGTTCCGCAACCTCGTTTGACTCCGGTTTGAAATAGTTCGCCCCATAGTCGTAGCGACACCCGTTTCGGGATCGAGATGCGGCACGACCAGAAACTCCACGGCTTTTTTCAAAGACGCAGACTTCATGGCCTTTTTTCGAAAGTTGAAACGCGGCTGCCAGTCCTGAGGCTCCCGCGCCGACGATGGCGATGCGTGACATGTGGCGTGAGCAGTTACGCGCCTCGTTGCCGTCTCGGCCGCAGAGTAGCGAACTAAAATCACCAAATAACAATCAACAGAATTGGGTCATCGAAACGAACCGTGTCAGCTTGGTTAAAAGTCTCGCCTAAAACGAATCTTAATAGCTTTTGGCGAAAATAACGCGGCCTTCGGCCTCTTTGCCAGTGTAAAAGCAGGTGCCGGCTTTTCCACGGAGATCCGGATCATTGGGAATGCAACGAATCGTAACTTTGAGCTCTTTCCCGAGTAGCTCCTCCTCCTCAACTCCTCCTGCCCAGTGAGCAAGGGCGAAGCCGCCGTGAATTTCGGGCTGTTCGGTATTTTCCGGCGTGAAGAATTTCCGGAACTCATCGATGTTGCTAATTTCGGTGGTATGCTCTTTACGGAAAGTGACAGCACGTTCAAGGAGCGTATCTTGAATCGACTGCAGGGTGTCGACGATACTGGAGATGGCGTCTTGAGCAGGAAGGAACTGCTTGTCTTTTGGACCCTGGTCACGCCGAACCAGTGCGACGGAACCGTTTTCGAGGTCGCGAGGACCGATTTCGATGCGAACGGGAACACCTTTCTTGATCCACTCCCATGTCTTGACGCCACCACCGAGATCGCGCTTGTCGATCTCGACGCCGATCTTTTCGCCGTGGAAAGATTGAGCACCGATTTTGGCAGCCAGTTCCTGGCAGGCTTCAAAGACCGGTTCTTCATGCTCGGGCTTCGGGGTAATGGGAATGATGACGACTTGAGTCGGAGCCACCCGAGGAGGCAGGACGAGCCCGTCGTCGTCTGAGTGTGCCATCAAGAGCGTACCAATGAGGCGAGTGCTGACGCCCCAGCTTGAAGTCCATGCGAATTCGCGCTTGGACTCCCGGCCTTCGAACTCGATACCCGCAGCTTTGGAGAAATTCTGTCCGAGGAAGTGGGAGGTACCGGCTTGAATTGCCTTACGATCCTGAACCATGGCTTCCACGGTGAATGTGTTGAGTGCTCCCGGAAAACGTTCCGCTTCCGTTTTTTCGCCAGCGATGACAGGAACAGCAAGATGGTCGGTGAGGAAGCGCTCGTAAACTTGATGCATCTTCTTTGTCTCCTCCATTGCTTCGTCGGCGGTTTCGTGAGCGGTGTGACCTTCTTGCCAGAGAAATTCTGCGGTACGGAGAAACAGGCGGGGGCGCATCTCCCAGCGCATCACATTAGCCCATTGGTTAATGAGCAGAGGTAGATCGCGGTAGCTCTGCACCCATCGCGCGAAGGCAGCTCCGATGATAGTCTCAGAAGTCGGGCGTATCACGTAGGGCTCGGTCAGTTCACCGGAGGGCACCATTTTGCCATCTTTCAGTTCGAGGCGGTGATGGGTGACCACAGCACATTCGGTGGCAAATCCTTCTACGTGGGTGGCTTCTTTTTCAAGGTAGCTCACCGGAATGAGCATGGGAAAGTAGGCGTTTTTGTGGCCGGTTTCTTTGAACCACTGGTCGAGTTGGCCTTGGATCTTTTCCCAGAGCCCGTAGCCCCATGGCTTGATGACCATACAGCCCCTCACTTCCGAGTTTTCGGCTAGATCGGCAGCGCGGACGACTTGTTGATACCATTCCGGAAAGTTTTCTTCTCGGGTGGGGGCGATCGCGTTTTTGGGTCCTTTGGCCATAGATTCTGAGAGACACTGGGTTTTCTGTGTCAGTTCGACCGTATCCACGCCTGAGCGAATTGCCAGCAGGGAAATTTGCTCGTATCTTGTGGTGTGAAGATTCTCAACCTCTATATTTCTGTGGATCACAATTACTACGGGCACTTTGGTAAGCCGGCAGGCGAGAACCCCATCGTCGAAGTTAGTGAGATTGAATGCGTCGCAGGCAGCGGCATCAAGGGTGACCGTTTCTTTGATTATAAAGAGGACTACAAGGGGCAGATCACCTTTTTTGAAATCGAAACCCATCGGGATCTCTGTGAGAGATTTTCAGTGCACGATAAGGGGCCGGAAACCTATCGTCGCAATGTGATTGTTGAGGGTCAGGACCTCAACGATCTGATTGGAAAGGAATTTGAGATCGACGGGGCTCGGTTTCTGGGGACCGAGGAAGCCAGTCCCTGCTTCTGGATGAATCAAGCTTTTCATGAGGGTGCCGAAGAGGCGCTCCAGGGAAGGGGCGGTTTGCGGGCCAAGATTATTGCGGGGGGTCGACTTCGTGTCGATTGACGAGGTTATGACTCTGGAAATATCAACTCCTGCTCTACTCTTTCCGGCGGTCAGCCTGCTGTTCCTCGCATACACGAACCGCTTTCTCCACCTCGCTGCTCTTGTTCGCACATTGCATCGGGACTGGGTGGATTTGAAGGATGAAGCACTTCGAGCGCAGATCGACAACTTGCGACGCCGCCTCATCTTGATCCGATGGATCCAACTGCTGGGAGCGCTGAGTTTGTTGCTTTGTGTGATCTCGATGGTGTCAGTGATGTTTGAGATCCAACTTGTCGGAGTGGTCTGCTTTATCTCCGCCTTAATCTTAATGGGGGCTTCCCTCGTTTTCCTGGTATTGGAAATCTGGTACTCCGGTGGAGCATTACAGATTTTGATAAAGCGGGTAGAAGAGGAGTGAAGGGCTGTGCAAAGCCCTCTACCCTGAGACGATTAAAAGGCGGCATGCCACGGATTGCGGGAAGCGCGATTGCAGCGCCACTTGAGTGGATTAGTTCTCTGCGGGTTCCTCAAGTCTTAACTAGTAGGAAAATTTCAGAAAGGAGAGAAAAGTCGAAATACTAATTTGCTAAAGAGTGTCAGAATCGGCGGCTATAACTCAATGTCAGGATATCCCACGAGTAGGAATACACTCCGTTGAATGCGGGAGTGATGTTGTTCGTGATCGTGGAGTTGGGCATGTGAATAAGGCTGTAGGCAAAGTCGATCGTGTTGCACTCGTCCCATGTGTATCCGAATCCGAGGCTGAAAATGTGACGGTCGTCGGCAGGAATAGCGGGATTCCAAGTAGTTTCAGACATAGGAGTGTCCGAGTAGAGATAGCCGGCCCGGAGCGTTAACTCTTCAATCCACTGATATTCGATGCCGAAACCAACAGAGATAGAATCCTCCCAAGCGAGGGGGACGGCAGTCTTGCCGTCAAGGAGCGGTTGGTTCGCACCGATATTGAGCGGAACATCGTCATGGGTAGAGTTTTGGAGCCACTCAAAATCCAATCCAAAGGTGAGCCGCTCGGTCGCAGTAAAGGCATAACCGACCCCCACACTTGCAGGGTGCTCTATCTCAGAAGTGAAGCGGCTGGTAGGGAGGGCGGCGGTAGGATCAGGAATATTGTCGATCGTGAAGTCACCCTCGTAGTCGACCGAGACTGGCAGCCGCCCAGTCAACGCGAGTTGGTGACGATCGCGAAGTGAGAAGTTAATTCCGAAATAGCCGCCGATCCCCCAACCGTTGCCTTCGAAGTTCATTGTTCCATCGGGCACCGGGGCTGACACAACCAGTGCCCATGGGAAGCGCTGTCTCAAATTGAGATCGGAGCGGTAAATATCGAGGCCAAGTCCAACGGAGACCTCGTCATTAATTTTGAGTCCCACGGCTGGATTAAATGCAATGGTTTGCAAGCTCACATCAGAGGCGCCCTCGTAGCGAAAGGCCCCAGTTTCGGGCCAACTGATTGCTACTCCGAAAGGAGCATTCACGCCAAAGCCAAGAGTCACCTCTTCATTCAACGAGTGGGCCAGATAGAGGCTTCCCGTATGTTTCCACGGGTGAATCATGGAGTCGGTTTGACCAAGCGACCCTGTGAAATCAGTTTTCCCATACCAAGGTTGGTAGGTGACCGTTAAAAGTGTGTCAGTGAAGTCAGCTAGAGTCGCCGGATTGTGCCGGATTACAGAAGCATCGTCGGTGACGGCTAGGCGACCTCCGATCATGCCCATCGCTTCGGCAGTATCAGGAAGAGCCCTCAAGCCTTCGGCGCTGAACGCTGGGATGGCGATGAGAGAGAGTAACAAGGCAAAGCTTGGCAAATTCATGATTTCAATAACTTCAATCCACTTATATTTAAGCTTTCCGGAGCTTCGCAGTCAATCAAATTATGTGATAATTAT
>DCQY01000091.1:26410-64186 GCA_002323995.1 Akkermansiaceae bacterium UBA1506
AAATGTCCTCACCTAATCTGCCTTTTTGGGCCACTTCGAAACTGATCTAGCCGTGATCGACTTTTCGACCGTGTCGCTCGTTAGCCCACGTCAATTGGAGTTGAGAAATCCCTGAGCGGTCCGAAATTACCCATCGTTTGGGCTTTTCCGCTGCGCCGGTCAAAAAGAACACAACAAACAGAATGACTTTGGAGCGGAATAAAGTGTTTTCTCGGGTGTATCGAGCGGTCATGCGGCTTGCTCTAATGTTGCTGTTACTGGTTTTTGCTTCCTGCTCGACGGTGAAATCAAAGCGGGTTTCGAGTGCCGTTACAGAAGCGGGCATTGAATCAGCGCGGGAATTGGAAGGTATGGCTAACCTTCTTGAGCAGCCTGTAGCCGTGGTCAATTCGGTCGCGAATCAATCAATCAGGTTGCTCCGAACTGGTGAAAGGTATTCGAAGAAGGGCCAGAATGACGATGCTGCGGGCAGCTTTCTGCGGGCGGCTGTCGAAAGCCGTGACTTATTGATTGTCCGGAAAGCAATCCCTGGTTCCGAGGCTGAGAGGGCCTTGTTGACGCTTCATAATTCGTCGCTCGCGCGTTTCGCCGAAGTCTGGGGGGTCTACCCCCGCAAAAGCGTGCCAGAGTCCTATCATCTCATTAACGGCAATGAACGATATGAGATTCGGCTGGATCCGGCTTCAGACTTCCCTGCTAATTTTTTCGACGAGGCTATCTCATCTGAAGCGGTCAAAGGCAGAGGAGTGAAACACATCGGCCGCGCCGGTCTTGGCGCACCCTTGGTCGGAATTCGTTACAAAACCCCTGAACGAGAAGAAGAGATGGCGAACTTCCTTCCCAAGGGGCTTCACATGCCAATCACGCTGACGATCACCGAGACGCGAAAGGTCGGCAAGGGGGAGGCTCGTCGAACCCTGGTATCACTCGCAATTCATGATCCGACGAAGCGTGACCGAGTATTGATCAAGGGTCGCAGTATACCTTTGGCGGCGAATTTTTCTGCTCCGGTTCTTATCATGGCTAGCGGGGAGAACGAGCATCTAATGGGATTGTTTGGCTTTCTCAACGCGAGGCGGCACGCCAAGGACTCAGGAATTTACCTCCTAGAGCCTTACGATCCCGACCGCATCCCTCTTCTACTATCGCATGGCCTGATCTCTGCTCCGCTCATTTGGCGTGAGATTGTTCCTGAATTGATGTCAGAAACTGATATCGCACGGCGATATCAAATCTTAGCTTTCCGCTATCCCACTTCTTATGCCATTGCGGAATCGGGAGAATTGCAGCGAAACGAGCTTGAGAAACTTCGCGAGCATTACGATCCGGATGGGAATGATCCGTTGTCTAGAAATATGGTTGTGGCAGGCCATAGTATGGGAGGCGTGCTGTCAAATATGCTGATCACCGATTTCGATACTCGAATCTGGAGAGAAATCAGTGATAGACCGTTTGAAGTGGTTGCCGCTGACTGGCCAAACAAGGAGGCGGCCAGTGGACTGTTGTTTTTCAATTATGATGAGGCAACTCAGCGGGCCGTTTTTTTCTCCACTCCTCACCGCGGAGCCAATATGGCAAATTCGAGCCTTGCCGGAGCGCTTTCACAACTCGCCAAAATGCCTAAAAATGTTCTCTTAGGCACTGCAAATTTCGTGACCAAAGGTTCCAGAGATGGGCTGAAGTATCAGTCAAAGGCAAGAAAGCTTACCAGCGTTCAGTCGTTGCGGCCTGACTCACCGCTCCTATTGGCGATGGATAAATCGCCGAAGAAACCGGGGGTGTATTACCACTCGATTATAGGAGACCGGGGCAAAGGCGACACGCCCGAAAGTTCAGATGGCGTGGTGGACTACTGGAGTTCTCATCTAGACGGTGCTGAGTCGGAGTTGATTGTCCCGACGGATCACCGCTCCTACAAAGATCCCGGTGCGGTTAAAGAGCTGAAGCGCATTCTCCGACTTCATGCAGGCCTGTAGAAGATGTTGAGAATTCTCAAAGTTTCTGCATAGACCAATTGGAGAGAGCGTCTTCTCTACATGGATAGGTTTTCCCTTTATGTTCAGGCTCACTGTCCGGTATCCACCGCTTTGTCCGATCCGCCTAATGAGACCCAATCGAAATTGGAGGGGTCAAAGAAGTCGAAAGGCATTGATTGGTTCTTTGCTACCGGAGTGATGATGGTGGTGGGACTAGTCGCTACGATCATGGTTGCGATGGCTTAATTCCCCATGGCTAGCCGATGACTCTGCGTGGCCCTAGCAGTTCCGAAAGTAGCGGAGGCTCTTTGCCAAATCGTTGCCGGAATTCCTCTAGTGTCGGTTGCAGGCGAACGGCTACCTTGGACTCGTGGTTCAAAGCGATGGCAGAGAGTTGATGATCGAGGAATGGATTACGGAAACGATCTAGAGTTTCACAAGCAAACCCCTTTGGGTCATCGCAGCGGCCTTCGAGGACAGGCACGATTTCTTCAAAAAGAAGTTTTTCCACCCATGGACCGATTTTCTGATGTTCGACGCAGTCGCGAACCGTCTTGACTCCCGATACCTCCATGGCGTGACTGACAAGCGCGCTATGAGCACCATTTAGAATTCGCACTTTGCGGAGCGTGTAAGGGGTAATGTCGCTAACGGTGACGACTTTAGGGTGTTGCGCGAGAGGGAAGTTGGCATCTTTCGTTTCAACCGCCCAGAGGCAGAAGGGTTCGGCGCTGATAAGCAGCGGGTCGCTTTCGAGGAGAGGATGCTTGGTAGGCCGTCCTGCCACAATGCGATCGACTAGTGTGTTCACCCATCGGCACTCATGCTTAATCCATGCGATCAAATCGTCGGGTGTATTCCATAAGATCGCTTGTTCTAATACAAGATCGCGCAGGCGGTCTGCATTGGATTCTATGAGTTCGCAGGGAACGATCCACGGGGCGGGCTGATTTGCCTGCTTTCGTTCGATCAATACTCCCAGAAGTTTTGCTGGAAATGATACGGGCGCCCTCCCGGTGAAAGTAATGTCAGCAGGATCGAGAGTGAGCCCAGCCTCGGTAGTGTTGGAGAGGATGAGTTTCAGGTCAGGGTGCCTGCCAGCTTCAACAATTTCAGCCCATTGGCTGCCGGCGTGGAGCGCATGGCTGATGGACGCGACCTCGATTGTTTCATCAATAACCTTGCCTTGCTCTAAGCCTTGAATCGCAACGTGATATTTTCCTGTTGAGGCATTAATCGCATTAGCTCTATCTTTCCCCGTCGATTGGATGACAACGATTTTTCCTGGTCCAGGATTGAGTTTGAGATTTAGTTGGTGAACAATGAGTTCTGCAAAACCTCTCAGAAAGTTACCGGCTCCAAATTGAAGGATCATACAGCGGTAGCTTCCCGTTTCAATTCATCGGTGGCAATGGCCATTTTATTGGAAAACTTGACTGATGACTGTAATTGAGAACAAAGAGGGGAAGTATCAGTTCACCATATTAGAGACTGGTGAGATAACATTCAACTGGGACTGCAAAAAGGGACGCTACCCAGACGGGGAGAATGATTCGGTAGAAGATATGATCGAGCCGATAGAAGCGTTTGTCCGTAGACTCTTAGACGAGTTTGTCTGGTCGCCACATATCCCCGTATATGGAACCGGGGCTCTGGACTATTTGAATGAGCAGACAGGAGGTCAGTTTAAGCTAGTTAGCCAATCTATCGAGGAACGAGACATGGAAGATCGGGTATACTGAAATTTCTATTTGCGCGACACACTGAAATATCACGACTTCTTTTTGGTAAACTACTACCATGAAATTTGCCAGAGTGAGCCGCAAGGGAGGTGACAACGCTTATTAAACTAAAAATGGATGTTTTGACCGCAGACGCTTCCGGGTTCCTCGGAAAAATCGCTTAAAAAGGGGTAAACCAGAGTCATCAACTTCGCCGGGCTATTCCGCATAAGAGGCTCAGTCTGCCAAGACCGGCTTTTTCCAGATCGGTACTGTTTGTTTAATGCGTTTCAAATATTCCCGGCTGATTTCGAATGCTTGTGCACTGTGGGCTGTCTGGATGCGAATGACGATGGAGGCTTCGCCGGCGGGGACGAAGCCGAGACGGTGATGGATTTGAGCTAAGTGATCAGGATACTCGTGGCCCATTGCCACGCCAATTTTCTGCAGCTCCTTTAATGCCATCTTGTCATAGTGGCTGTATTCGATCCCCGAGATTTTCTGTCCCTCTTCGAGATTACGGACCACGCCATGAAACCGCAAATCTGCTCCGTGAACACAGGACGCATCAAAGGAACGCTCGATTTCTTCGATTCTTTTTTTGGAGATCGAACAAGTGAGATGAGTGGTTGTCATGGGCAATCTGTTTTGGATGAAACGAAATGAGCGCTTGCGCTTCTGAAATCGTGAGTAGTCTTGTCGCTCAACATTCAAAGGACAGTTTACATGAGCAAGAGCGATTTCGGACTTATTGGCCTCGCCGTAATGGGGCAAAATCTCGTACTGAATGTAGAAAGTCGCGGTTTCCGCGTGTCTGTCTACAACCGCACGACTGAGACGATGAAGGAATTCATCGCACAAAACCCGGACAAGAATCTCTGCGGTGCTGAGACGCTCGAGGATTTCGTGGCCAGTCTGGAGCGCCCCCGTAAGGTGATGATTCTCGTGAAGTCTACGGCTGGTGGTGACCCGAACGATCGTGATGCAGTCGACAAGGTGATCGAAAGCCTCGTCCCGTTGCTTGAGGAAGGGGACCTTATCATCGATGGCGGAAACACCTATTTCATTCACACCGAGCGCCGTTCCAAGGAACTCGCCGAGAAAGGTCTTCTTTTTATTGGTTCCGGAGTTTCCGGAGGAGAAGAGGGAGCCCGCAAGGGGCCATCCATCATGCCCGGTGGTCCGGCCAGCTCTTGGGAAATCATCAAGCCGGTTTTTGAGGCAATCACCGCCAAGGTGGAGGGTGTTCCCTGTGTGACTCACGTCGGAACCGGTGGCGCCGGGCACTTCGTTAAGATGGTTCACAACGGCATCGAATACGGGGACATGCAGTTAATCTGCGAGGCCTACGAGATTTTCAAGCGGGCTGGAATTAGCAACGACGAAATGGCTGATATCTTCACCAAGTGGAATGAAGGCCCGCTGGAGTCCTTCCTCATCCAGATCACTTCCAAGATTTTTGAAGAAAAAGACCCTGAAACCGGAAAGCACCTCGTTGACCTGATCGTTGATAAGGCTGGCCAGAAGGGAACCGGCCGTTGGACCGTGATGAACAGTGCCGCCAACGCGGTGGTGATTTCCACGATCAACGCGGCTGTCGAAGCCCGCATCCTTTCCTCGAAGAAAGATGAACGTCTCGCTGCGGCCCCAATTCTCGAAGGACCGAATGCAGCGGTATCCATGGATAAGGAAGAGCTCGTTCAGAAGGTGCATGATGCCCTTTACGCTTCCAAGATAATTTCCTACGCCCAGGGTCTCGATCTCATTAAGGTCGTCAGCGAAGTGCACGGCTGGGGCGTTGATCTTGGCTCCTGCGCACGCATCTGGCGCGGTGGCTGCATCATTCGTGCCCGCTTCCTTAATCGCATTACCGAGGCCTACGAGCGCAATACTGATCTGACTAATCTGATGCTGGACGATTTCTTCACCGAAATCCTCAACGGCAACCAGGCCGCTTGGCGTGAGATTGTGGCTTTTGGTGTGACCAACGGTATTCCTGTGCCAGCCTTCAGTGCTTCCTTAAGCTACTACGACAGCTATCGCTCCGAGGTGCTTCCGGCCAACTTACTCCAGGCGCAGCGCGATTTCTTTGGCGCTCACACCTATGAGCGCGTCGACAAGCCTGCGGGCGAGTTCTTCCATACCAAGTGGCCAGAGCTCATTGAAGATTAGGCCAATATAAAGAACGCCTAGAGCGGAGTGCCTTCTTCTTCGACCGGAGCTTTTTTCTCTTTGTCCCGTTCGAGGCCTTTGGGATTTGTCGGTTTTGGGCCGAGCAGCTTGAGGTCGTCGAGCTTCATCTTCTTGAGTTGCTCGCGAGCCAGCTTCGGAAGGCCTTCGTTGCCTTTGGCAGGATCGTAGGGGCCGTCGTAGATCGATTTGCCATCTGCAGCGTTGATCTTGATGGTGTGGTCATCATCGGTTCGGACGATCGTGACGTCGCCATGATCATTGTCGATTTTGACGACCCCATGGAAGCTCATAATGTTGACGGGGAATCCCGGTTTCACGCTGACAGCCGGTGGTTTGATTTCTACGGATAGGCCAGGGTTGGTAGCGGCGGCCGGCTTTTCGGATTGCCCTTGCGGTGGCATCGGATGCCTGTTTTCTCGCCAGTTTCGATGAACGCTTTCCTTCTCAGCAGCTCGCGGTGTTGGACGATTTATCTGTCCGGGGCGTGGTAAGGGATTTGGAAAAACGTCCTGCGATTCCCCGAGAGTAGCGTTCACAATTTTCATTTTGCCTGCTCGGATGAGAGTCAACTCAGCTTTGTTGCCGGCCTGCTCGCGACGCACAAGGATGGAAAGGTGATCGGGAGAAATTAGTATTTGATCGTTGAACTGCATGAGGATGTCATGATCGCGGAGGCCAGCTTTGGCGGCTGGGGAATCGTCTAAGACTTGGTGGATCTGAACCCCAACCTCTCCTTCGATTTCGAGATGTTCTCTCAAGGAAGTGGGAACTGGTGCCGTCCTAATACCAAGCCAGGTATGGAGACCTTTCGTCGGTTCGGCGCGGTTGAATCGACTCCGGGGTGACTGCGACTTTCTCGGAGTTTCAGCGCGCTCAGTCTGCACCAGCGACGGATTCTTTTCATTTGAAGTTTTTTTTGGCTGATCACCTTGAGCTAAAACATGGATGGGGAGGCTAACAGCGATGGCCCCCAGAATGGCTAGAGCAGCGGAAGAAATATTCATCGTGTCGTTAGCTAAAGTTTCCTTTAGTGGGAGGGAAGGGGAATAATCACCTCTTCGTTGTGGGGTGTGAAAAATCGGATGTTGGTTCCGGTGTTCGGATCATACCAATGGTGGGTGTCTTCGAACTGAAGTTGAAGTTTTTCTTTGGGACCCTCTTCCGTATCAACGACTCCTTTTGATGACGAGTTGATTAAGTAACCACGCGATGAAATTGGAACAAATCGGTCCGAGAGAAGGCTTTGGTCGGATGTGTCAGCCGGCATGGCTGTGGCTGCCGACGAAGCGTCTGATGACGCCAAAGGACTGGTCAGGGTAGGAGGAGAACTTTTATCGGGAATGCTCCGAGTTAGACGAAAACCGAACTGGTAGAGCGCTACCGCGCACATCCCCAGCAGGCATGCCGTTGCCAACGGCATCACACGCTTCCACTGGATTCGGCCGGGCAAGTTGGCCTGCGAGACAGTAATCTGCTCTCTCCCCCGGCCAAGTCTATCGAGTTGATCGACGCCCAATGGTTTTGGGTGAAGACGTTTTAAAAGAGATTCCAATTCGACGTCGGGATCATCATGATCAGGTTGGTCGTGGATTCCGCTCATACTCTTGATTAGAGCGGAGAGAAGCCTCGTTTCTGTCTAAAAATAAATTTTCCGGGAGGATGGAAAGCTTTTATCAAGAAAACGATTAGAGTGATTTCGCCGTGTGGAGGCGCTTTTGCCAACGCGAAATCTGTCTTCCGATATTTACCGGGGAAGGTGCACCTATTGATTTTCGGGCCCTGAGAGCGGTTTTAACATTCAGCACTTTAAATACATCTTCATCGAATGCGTCGGAAAACTGATTAAACTCCTCGAGGGTAAGTTCTGGGAATCCGCGCTGCTGCTGGATGCTGTAAGCCGTCAGTTTACCAATGATCTCATGGGCCTCCCGAAAAGGCACCTTGTTCAACACGAGGTAATCAGCGAGATCGGTGGCAAGAAGGAATGGATCAGCTGCCGCTGCCTGCGTCCGATCTTCACGGATCTTCGCCACTGCCATCATTTCGGAGAACACCTCTAAAGCGAGCTTGATCTGGTCAATGGAATCGAAGAGAGGCTCTTTGTCTTCTTGCAGATCACGATTGTAGGTCATGGGCAGTCCCTTAATCGTGGTAAGCAGCGACATGAGGTTACCAACAAGCCGGCCCGTTTTCCCCCGAGTCAGCTCAGCCACATCTGGATTCTTTTTTTGGGGCATCAGGCTGGAGCCCGTGGTGTGGGCATCGCTGAGTTCAATAAACCCGAATTCGGCTGAAGCCCAGAGAATCACATCTTCACTGAGGCGGGATAGGTGGATCCCAACCATGGAAATAATAAAGAGGAGCTCGGCAATGTAATCACGATCGCTAACCGCATCCATGCTGTTCTGCGTAATCGCGGGGAAACCAAGTTTTTCGGCTATAAGGTTCCGATTTAATGCGATGGTCGAGCCCGCGAGGGCACCGGAGCCGAGGGGCATAACGTTGATTCGCTTATAGCAATCGCGAAGGCGTTCTTTGTCTCGCTCTAGCATTTCGACATAGGCAAGAAGATGATGTGCCAGAAGCACGGGCTGGCCTCGCTGAAGATGCGTGTAGCCTGGAACAACAGCTCCAGAATGATTTACTGACAGGGTGATGAGAGCGTTCTGCATCGCTGTGAGGCGATTAAAAATAGCCTTGGTCTCTGCCCGGCAGTATAGACGTGTGTCGAGGGCGACCTGATCGTTCCTGCTTCTTGCCGTGTGTAGCTTTGCACCAGGAGCACCAATCTTTTCAGTGAGGGCCGCTTCAATATTCATGTGAATATCTTCAAGACTTGTCTTAAAGCGGAACTCACCTGTTTCGATCTCCTTTTTGATCTCGCGTAGACCCCTGATAATAGCCCGCTCTTCGGTCTTATTGATGATGCCGGCATCTTGTAGAGCGGCCGCCTGCGCTATAGACCCCTCGATGTCATATGCGTAAAGTCTCCAGTCGTAGGAGATCGATTCCCCGTAACGTTGTACGAGATTGGATGTTTCAGTTTGGAATCGGCCTTTCCACATAACTCTTCTGCCTTCGTATGAAGCGTAAGGATTTTCAACCCACTTTTCCGCCGGGGCGGCAGCATCAAAGCTGTTTTTCGAGGCGCATTTTGATCAGATTATCACAAACTCCTTCAGAGCGAAGCTTATCACAACAAGCCTCGATACGCATCGATTTGGATGTCGGTCGAAAGCCCAGTCGACGGGTGATGCAGTCGGTCAATAGAGAGGTGTTACCATCCTCGAACTCGATCACCTTACCGCAATCAACGCAGATAAGGTGGTTGTGATCGGGCGATTCAAGGAAGTTGGGGTCGTAAACCCGTTCGTCTCGACCAAGATCGATTTCACGGAGGAGATGGCTTTCGATGAGCAGGGATATAGTACGATATACGGTGGCCCTTGAGGTCTTTGGGTCGATCCTGCGGGCTTTTTCAAGAAGTTCTTCAGCCGTGAAATGGTCGTCTTTCGAGAAGGCAGCCTCGACGATGACGTCACGTTGGGCCGTCCGCCGCAATCCTCGTTGTTGGATAAAGTTATCGAAGCGTTCTTTTATCTCTGAATTCATTCACGTTTCTTTTCGCAAAAAAAAGGGGTCCGTAGGTAGGGAAACTGCTTAACTTAGGCCATCTCTACCAAAAATCCCCGCCTAATGTCGAATTTTCCCGAACCGATAATACGATTTTCCCCAATTTACCAGACGCGAGTATGGGGCGGGAGGGTCCTATATTCACGCTTCGGACGCCAATTACCGGACGACAAGTTGCCCTTCGGTGAATCATGGGAGATTTCGGCCCGTAAAGAGGCTGACTCCGCAGTCGTATCAGGATCCCTGAGAGGAAAAACATTAACGCAACTCTGGGAAAATAGTGAGACGCGATCTGATATTTTTGGTCCCCTCGCCCCAAATGAGGAACAATTCCCGCTGCTTTGCAAAATTCTCGATGCACGGGATAAGCTCTCAATACAAGTGCATCCACCAGCATCCGTCGCTGAACGGCTGGGAGGTGAGCCGAAGACCGAAGTTTGGTATGTTGCAGATGCTGAACCCGGAGCCTGCCTCTACGTGGGGTTGCGAGACGGCATTGCTATGGAAGAGCTTCGCGCTGCCATCGAAGAGGGAACTGCCGAAGTCTGTGTGCATGCTATTCCGGTGAAGACGGGAGAGCACATCTTCATTCCCAGCGGGCGCCTTCATGCTATCGGGGCCGGCTTATTGATCTATGAGATTCAGCAGAATTCGGATACCACCTACCGTGTCTACGACTGGAACCGCCCGGGCCTTGATGGGACCATGCGACAACTTCATGTTAAGGAGTCGATGCAGTGTATCGACTTCGAAGATGTGGAGCCAGAAATGGATGAGCCGGATGGAGTTCTCCTGACGAATTGCAAACACTTCCGCCTCGAACGGCACGTGGTTGATCCGGGAAATTCTGTCGATCAGCAGCTTAAAGGCCGCTTCGCCATTGGAACAGTCGTGCGGGGTTCGATGATCTCAGGTGAAGATACACTTGTTGAAGGTGATTTTTTCATCGCGCCATACGGTGCCGATAGTAAAAAGCTCTCCGCTGGGGAATCTGGCGCCGAGTGGCTCTTAACTACTTGGCCGGAATATTAATTGGTAACTATAAGATCTGTACTCTTGTGAGATCTTGAGTGTCGATCATACCGCACGGGAAACCGCGTTCGTCGACGACGACCAAATCATCAATACGATTGTCCTCAAGGATGCGAAGTACTTCGCCAACCAATTGATGACTCGATACGTGAATCGGCTTTGAAGTCATCACAGAGCCCACTGGCTGTTTATCGATGTCGGGGCCACCATTTTGGAATGACCGAGCGAAGTCCCCTTGGGTAAAGATCCCGGCGAGCTCACCGGCAGCGTTGACGATGACGACTGCACCGGCGCGGGAACCCGTCATCTTGGAAATGACCTCAATTACTGGCATCTCGGGATTGACGGCAACGAAGCTGTCCCCCGTTCGCATGATGTCACTGGCTCGCATGAGAAGAGAACGACCGAGCGAACCGCCGGGATGAAGTTCAGCGAAGTGATCCTTGGTCAAACCTCGGGCCTCCATCAGGACCATAGCGAGAGCATCTCCAACGACGAGAGTGTTGGTCGTGCTGGAGGTCGGCGCGAGATTGAGAGGGCAGGCTTCGCGCTTTACATGAATGTCGATAACGCAGTCGGAGGCTTTTGCCAGCGTCGATTTCACCTTTCCCGTGATGGAGATTAGATTAACACCACGGCGTTTTAGGTGAGGCAGAAGGGAAAGAAGTTCCGCGGTTTCGCCTGAGTAGCTCATGGCAATGACGCTGTCTCCGGAATTAACGAGGCCAAGATCTCCATGAAGCGCATCTTGGCAGTTCAACACCGTTGCTGGGGCTCCTGTGGAGTTGAGGGTAGCAGCGAGTTTATTTCCGACATTACCGGATTTCCCCACCCCGACAACGATGACTTTTGAGCCCTGCTCGACGGTAGCCTTGAGTGTTTCTACCGCAGCGACAAAGGAATCATCAACCCGTTTGAGGAGGTGATTGAGTTCCTCCATTTCGAGTGAAATAACGCGTCGGGCTTTTTCTAGGTAATCCATATAAAAAGGACGGGGGTGGAGAATACGATAGGGCCAACCGCGCGGGTCTCAATTTAAAACATTTCCAACTGCAGGTCTTCCCCATCAGGCAAAGGACGGAAACGGATGCCAGCACCGATAAGGCGGACGGATTTGCCTCCGCCGCGTTCCCAGGCCTCTTGGAGTAGTTCACGGTAGACGGAAGTCTCAATGGCTTCTCCACTTCGTTGTGCTGAAGTGATCTGAAAATCCTCGAATTTAAGTTTCACCACGCAGTCGCGAATATCACGGTCGGGATGTCGTGAGGAATAGTCTTCAGCCAGTTCGATGACCAGCTCATCAAGCTTGAGGAGTCCCTCTTCAACGGTGTGAAGATTCTCGGAAAAGGTTCGCTCGTTGCTGAGTGATTTACGCTCCCGGTTTGGATTGACGGGGCGGTCATCGATGCCCCGACAAAGTCGGTAGAGAACGCGACCAAATTTTCCGAAGCGCTGCACTAGTTCGAGTTCGCTGCGTTCCTGCATGACACCACAAGTGGTGATTCCTGCATCATGAAGGCGTTCTGCAGTGCGCTTGCCAACGCCCCAGATTTTTTCGACTGGCAAATCGTGTAAGAAGCCTTCGAGGATCTCGTTGCTAACTTCGAACTGGCCGTCGGGTTTATTCCAGTCGCTTGCTATCTTAGCGAGAAACTTATTTCTAGCGATACCGGCGGAAGCAGTCAGCTGGGTTTTTTCGCGAATTCGCTGCCGTACTTCCCAAGCGATGGACGACGCTGACGAATTGAGATGGGAAACCTCGAGATAAGCTTCATCAAGCGAGAGTGGTTCGATCAGCTCAGTGAATTGCCGGAAGATCTTTCGGATGCGCGAAGATTCCTCACGATAGAGTTCTCCGCGAACCGGTAGCATGATAAGATCGGGACAGAGTTCACGGGCTTTGAACGCCGGCATCGCTGAGCGGCACCCGTATTGTCTGGCCTCATAATTACAGGTGGTGAGCACACCACGGCCACTCGCCCCGCCGACGGCCACGGGTTTGCCCAGGAGCTCAGGCCGTTCTCGTAGCTCGATTGCCGCGTAGAAGCAATCCATGTCGACATGGATGATTTTACGGGGCGAGTTGGACTTGGACATGGCCTCGCCTAATGTGACGCGGAGCGGCTGCAGAGGCAACCGGTTGAAAGAATGAAACTTTCCCGGCGGTTTGTGGTCGTAGCCTAAGACTGAGCGCATGAGAGATTTCGCCATCATTATCCCGGCTTTCAACGAGGAGGACTACCTCGCTGAGACGCTGGCGGCTGTTTGTGCTGCTGCTGAAGCCATGCCGGCTTCAGCTACAGTGGTTGTGGTCGACAACAATTCTTCCGACCAAACTAGTGAAGTTGCCATTACTCATGGAGCCGATCTTGTCGTGTTCGAGCCTCACAACCAAATTGCTCGGGCCAGAAACGCTGGAGCCGATGCGGTTCCAAAGATTGATCATCTTGTCTTCGTTGACGCCGACACCAGAATTACCGAAACGGTTTTAAAAGCTGCGCTGGATAGCTTGGATTCCGGTGATGTTGCTGGCGGGGGAGCAAGAGTGCTGATGGATGATACAGTTACTCCAATAGTGGATTGGATTGTGCGGATTTGGAACTGGGTTTCGGTTCAGCGGCAGCTGGCAGCTGGCAGTTTCTTTTTTTGCCGGCGCGAAGCATTTGATGCCGTCGGTGGATTTGATGAAGCTGTTTACGCTGGTGAAGAAGTCTGGCTGGCGAAGCGCATTAGGCGTTGGGGTAAAAAGCGAGGCCTTCGATTTCAGGTTCTTTTTGGAGAAACGGTGATGACTTCGGCGCGCAAATCTTCGTGGTTTTCGACTAAGGACTTTGTTTTCCAAATTGGTTTATTTTTCTTATTCCCCTGGGCCACGCGGAGCCGGAAACTTTGCAGTATTTGGTATCGCCGCCCTGAGGACGAAGCTGCCGAATGATGAGCCTCACGATTTGATTTGGAAGCTTAGTTCAGAAATCTGCCGGCTTTCTGCAAACGCCTTCTTTTCGTAGTTCGTTTCGATCCGATACTTATTGAACCTAGAATAAGAAGTCGGCGTCCAATTTTCTGCCGAAGACATGACCTCAGAGGTGTGCGTCGCGTAGGCATCGACGTCGGTGATAACGAGAAGTTCTCCATCAGGGAGGAGCCTTTCGGCGATCACATTAACCATACCGGGTTGAATGAGACGACGATGAGCATCACCTGCCTTCGGCCACGGATCGGGGAACTGGATAATGAAAGCGTTGGCAATTCGATCAGCTAGATGGTCGGTGAGGATCAGTCGAGCGTCTCCCCGCATCAGTCTGGCATTAGTGATTCCAGCATTGTGAATCTTCTGAGTGGCAGCCGCGAGGCCCGGGCGATGAACTTCGATGCCGAGGATGCGGTGGTCGGGCAGTGCCTTCGCCAGGCTCACGAGGTGATCTCCCGCACCAAATCCGATTTCGATGACGAGGGGACCGTTCTGATTGAAGTGTTCATCCAGACTAATGACTTCGTCGTGTCGAAACGAGATACCATAGAGCGACCACCATTCACGCAGCGCTCGCTTTTGGCCGCGGGTCATCTGCCCGCGATTACGGAGATAACTGGGAGCCCATCGGAGCTGGCCGTTTCGTTTCAGGTTAGACATTTCAGAATCTTATTTAGGGGTGTATTCTTCAGGCATGAACCACCAGACAACAAGTGACGGAATGATCCGACCAATGATAGCTGCTCTCATTTTCGCAGGATGGATGACAACAGTGATTTCGGCCGACTGGCCGGAATGGCGGGGACCGGACCGAGCTGGGTTATGGGAAGCAGAAGGGTTAGTGGAATCGTTTGAAGGCCTGCCGAACCCTCTTCCAAGAGTTTGGACGGCTCGTGTTGGGGCTGGATACAGCGGGCCGACGGTGGCGGGAGACAGAGTCTATCTTCTAGATCGTGGACTGCCTGATGATAGCGAGCAAGTTGAAAGAATCGTCTGCGTCGATCGGGTAACGGGGAAAGAGAAATGGGTGCATCGCTACTCCTGCGAATATCGGGAAATTGGCTATGACTTTGGCCCTCGTTCCAGTGTGACACTGGTCGATGGCAAAGCTTTTTCGCTGGGTATGATGGGTCACGTCCATTGCCTCGACGCTGAGTCCGGTAAAGTATTTTGGGCTAAGGATCTCTCAAAACATTACAAGATCGAAATGCCAATCTGGGGTCTAACCTCATCTCCGTTGGTAGAGGATGGAGTAGTCATTTTTCAGGCTGCTGGAGGACCAGAAGGGGCCTGCGTAGTGGGACTTGATGTCGCTAACGGGAATGAGATCTGGCGCGCCTTTTCTGACAAAGCCTCTTACGTCTCACCTATTATGATCAAACAGGCTGGCAAAAGGGTGTTAGTGATTTGGACGGGGATGCGCATTGCCGGAATGAACGCGACAACCGGTGACGTCTATTGGGAAATCCCAACTCGCCCTAACAAAATGCCTATAAATGTCCCCGGCCCTGCGATAAGCGAAGATGGCGACTTAATGTTTCTCTCGGTTTTCTATGATGGTTCACGACTGATCGATTTGGCACTGGATACCGTGGATGCGAAAGAACGCTGGGTCCGCAAGGGAATTAACGAGCGCACCACGGACGCTCTTCACAACATGATTAGTCCGCCTTATATATATGGCGGTTTTATTTATGGGATCGACAGCTACGGGCAGATGCGTTGTCTAAATCCCTTAAATGGCGATCGCTTGTGGGAAAATCTTGAGGCAGTCCCGCAGGGGCGATGGGGGACGGGTTTCATGGTGAGAAATGGCGAGACTACCTGGATGATGACTGAACGCGGAGAGCTGGTTATCGCAAAGCTTACTCCCGAGGGCTACAACGAGATTGACCGAGTGCAGATTATCGATGCGACGACCCCACTAAAGCAGCGCGAGGAAGGCACGGTCCTTTGGTCACATCCTGCTTTTGCAGGCACCCAGATATTTGTGAGAAATGACCGGGAGTTGATCTGCGTGGAGTTGGCGAAGTAATCTGCAGTCAGATCGTTGCACTTTCGTTTATTAACTCTCCAAAACCGCAGAAGAGTTTTCCGTCTTCAGTTGGGTCTTCTGGCATCGGTTCGTCAGAGCTCAGGTGTTCTTGGCAGATGCTGCGGAATTCTTCCATGGAATTGGCCCGTCGTAGTTGATTTTGGAAGATCCCGTCGTGAATACCTGATGAGATGTAGTTGGCGAACTTTTTCATTCGGTGAACGAGTTTTGTGTTGGACTCGACGGCGGCTTCCGCTGCGATCTCTTCGGCCAATTCAATAAGATAGCATTCAAGGTCACGCAGCGTTGGGCGGGGGGTGGTTCGACCTGAAAAGGCGTCCCTCACCAGCGAAAAGAGCCAAGGGTTGCGGATGCCGCCTCGCCCAATCATGAGTCCGGTAGCTCCTGTTTGCTGCTGCATCGCAACGGCAGTAGCCGTGGAAACGATGTTACCGTTGGCAGTAACAGGGTAGGGAAGCATCGATACTGCACGGGCAATGCAGTCGGTGTGAACCGGAGACTGATATCTTTCCCTGACAGTACGACCATGGATGGCAAGGCCTTCAACAGGAAGGCTCGCGAAGAGTTCGAGTAGATCGTCAAATTCGCTGGGGCTTTCAAAGCCGACCCGGGTTTTCAGAGTGAGCTTGCCTTTGACGACCTCGCGAAGATCACAGGCGATACGGCGTATCAATTCCGGATTCTTCAATAAGGCGCCTCCCGCCTTTTTGCCGCAGACCTTGGGAGCGGGACAGCCCAGATTTACATCGATACCGATGCAGTCACTTTGCGCTTCAATCAGTTGAGCCGTACGGACGAGATATTCGGGGTTATTACCAATCATTTGGGCGACGACAGGCTTTCTACCACTCATGCCGTGGATCGTGCGGAGAATCTTCTTTTCCGGCGTTGAATCGCGGTGGACGCGGAAGTATTCGGTCACGTAGAGATCAGGCCCGCCGCGCCTTTCGAGGCAACGCCACAGAGGAAGGACAGAAACGTCCTGCATTGGAGCGATGGAAAGAGTGGGCAGTTCTTGCATGCGTATCTGCGGGACCTACGAAGCGTGGAGGATGAATCCTTCCTAAACTTCGATACGGGCCAGCAGGTCGTCAGTCTCAACAGAGTCACCCTTCTGCGCAAGGATCTCAGTGACCGTTCCTGCGGCACTGGCAGAAATAGTGGTCAGCATCTTCATTGCTTCGAGGGTGATGATAGGATCACCCTCCTCTATCTTGGTGCCGACCTCGGCATTCACCTCGGTCACCATGCCGGGCATCGGGGCTACTGCCTGAAGAGGATCACTGGAATCACCTTTGAGTCGGGTTAATACATTCTTCGGCGCGAGAGCGTGGTCGATCACGGCAGACTCCCGGGGCATGCCATTGAGTTCGTAGAAGACATTCCGCTGACCTTCGTCGTTGGCTTCGCTGATACCGATCAACTTGATGAAGAGTACTTTACCAGGTCCGATTTCGACAGAGATTTCCTCACCGATGGAGAGACCGTAGAAGAAAGCAGTCGTCGGCAGCCCCTGGACCTTGTCATAGGACTTGATGAACTCGTCGAACTCTTCGAAGACCGCCGGATACATGAGATGGCTGTAAAGGTCGTCGTTGTTGGCGGTGCGGCCGAGTTTCGCAGAAAGTTCCTCGCGCGTAGCATCCAGGTCGATTGGATCAGCTAATTCACCAGGGCGCTTCGTTGTGGGCTTTCTACCTCCGAGAATAACCCTCTGAACATCCTGAGGCCAACCACCGTCAGGCTGACCAAGACCTCCTGCTAACATATCGATGACCGACTCGGGGAAATCGAGAGAACCAGGCTCAAGTTTGGTGACTTCCTCCGGCTTGATGCCGCGTGTGATGAGAAACATGCACATGTCACCGACAACCTTGGAGCTTGGCGTCACCTTGATAATATCGCCGAAGAGCTGGTTTACTTCTGCATAGCAGCGTGCGATCTCAGGCCAGCGGTGACCTAGTCCCATAGCGTTGGCCTGCTCCTTCAAGTTGGTAAATTGCCCGCCAGGCATCTCGTGGATGTAAACCTCGGCAGAACCGGCGCGTGGCGCGGTGTTAAAGGGTGTGTAGAACTCGAGCACTTCCTCCCAGTAATCGGACATGGCATTGAGCGCCTCTGGGTTGAGACCGGGGTCGCGATCGAGGCCGGAGAGTGCGGCAGCGACAGAGTTTAAATTTGGCTGGCTCGTCGAGCCTGACATAGAAGCTAAAGCGAGGTCAATAATGTCGGCGCCAGCATCAGAAGCAGCAAGGCTCGAGGCGGCATTAATGCCAGAGCTATCGTGCGTATGGAAGTGGATTGGCAGTCCGACTTCCTCTCGCAGTGTTTTGAAAAGTTTGGTCGCAGCAGCAGGCCGGCAGAGGCCGGCCATATCTTTGATCGCAAGAATATGCGCGCCCATTTTCTCCAACTCCTTGGCCTTGGCCACGTAGTATTTTAACGAGTATTTGTCGCGCTTGGGATCGTCAATATCCCCGGTGTAACAGACCGCTGCTTCGCAGATTGAGTTGGTGTGCTCGCGGACTGCCTGCATTGCGACCTCCATGTTTTGGAGGTAGTTGAGGGAGTCGAAGATTCGGAAAATGTCCATTCCTGACTCAGCAGAGTGCTTGATAAATCCTTCGACGACGTTGTCAGGGTAGTTGGAGTAGCCGACCGCATTGGAGCCGCGGAAGAGCATCTGGAAACAGATATTTGGAATGCGCTCGCGCAACTCACGAAGGCGATCCCACGGACTCTCCTTTAGGAAACGCATTGCGGTGTCGAACGTTGCACCACCCCACATCTCAAGGCTGAAGAGGTTGGGTGTCTTCTGAGCCACGTAACTGGCGATATTGAGCATATCGACAGAACGCATCCGGGTTGCAATGAGCGACTGGTGGGCGTCTCGCATCGTGGTGTCCGTAATGAGGACGGGCTTCTGTTCGCGGATCCAATTGGCGAAGCCTTCAGGGCCTAGCTCAAGAAGTTTGTTGCGGGAGCCGGGCTGTAAGTCAGCGCGGAGGTCACATGAAGGAACTCGGGCCGGCGGTAGTGCTGATCTTAGTTTGTAGCCCTTGGCCGTGTCATTACCGTTGACGGTGATATTGCTGAGATAGTTCAGCAACTTGGTTGCCCGGTCACGTTTTGGTTTGAAGTTAAAGAGATCTGGATTTGTATCGATCAGACGGGTGGTGGCGTTACCGGTCCGGAAAGTCTCGTTGACGATCACGTTCTCGATAAACGGGATATTTGTCTTCACGCCACGGATTCGGAATTCGCGTAAGGCGCGGTCCATTCGCTGAAGAGAGATGTCGAAACGCGGACCGAAAGCGGTTAGCTTCACGAGCATGGAATCGTAGTAGGGCGTGATGACTGATCCCGCGTCACCTGCACCGGCATCTAGGCGGATGCCGAAACCTGCCGCTGATCGGTAGTTAAGGATTTTCCCGTAGTCGGGAGAAAAATTCTTGGCCGGATCTTCGGTTGTTATCCGCGCTTGAACAGCATAGCCATTGCGCGGGATTTCGTCTTGTGCCGGAATGTCGATGACATCGCCGAAGAGGTCATACCCCTGGGCAACCAGTATCTGGGAACGAACCAAGTCTACCCCTGTAATGATTTCGGTAACGGTGTGCTCCACTTGAATCCGCGGATTCATCTCGATGAAGAACCACTCATCGGTGTCAGTGTCGAGGAGGAACTCAACGGTCCCGGCGTTGTTGTATTTCACCTCCTTAGCGACCTTTATGGCCGCATCACAAAGTTCGTTACGCACCGTCTCATCGAGATCGACGGAGGGAGCGATTTCGATCACTTTCTGATGACGTCGCTGAACGGAACAGTCACGCTCATGCAGGTGAACGATGTTGCCGTGGGTGTCACCCATGATTTGCACTTCAATGTGCTTAGCACGACCAACGAATCGCTCCAGGAACACTGCTGGGTTTCCGAAAGCGTTCTCTGCTTCGGCTTGGGCTTGGTCGAGAAGGGAGTCGAGATCTTCTTCTCTTTCCACGACTCGCATGCCACGACCGCCACCGCCAAAAGCAGCCTTGATGATGAGAGGGAATCCGATCTCCTGAGCGATCTTGAGCGCTTCTTCTCGATCTGAGACAGGATCCTCAGTGCCGGGAAGAGTGGCGACGTCAGCCCTTTTGGCGAGGGCTCGAGCGGAAACTTTATCACCCATCGCGTCGAGCATTTCGGGATCAGGTCCGATGAACTTGATTTTCGCCTCGCGGCAGGCGCGGGCAAAGTCCGCGTTTTCAGAGAGAAATCCGTAGCCGGGGTGAATCAGGGTAACTCCCTTTTCCTTAGCCAATGAGACGATCCCCTCGATGTCGAGATAGGCGCCCACTGGCCCTTTTTCCTTGCGAAGTTGGTAAGCTTCATCAGCCTTGAAGCGATGCCTTGAAAAGCGGTCTTCTTCGGCGTAGATCGCAACGGTTCGAAGTCCAAGCTCGGTGGCAGCGCGGAAAACCCGGATGGCGATTTCGCCCCGATTGACGACCATGAGTTTATCTTTTGCGGATGGTGCCGAGGAAGTGGGATCTGACATGAGTTCGTTGTTTGGGGCGAGAATATATACGGGCACCCGTAGTTCGAAAGACTGTTTTTCACGAATTCGGAGATTTGGTAGAGGGATTTGTACTTAATTTGGCCAGTGCTTATCCTGTTTCTAAAAACAAAATGGGTCAGGTCTACCGCTTAGCGGTGGACCTGACCCATTTAGAAATGAGTGTGTCGCGACGAGGCGGCAGAGTCACCTAATAGGAGAAGATCTCGCTTTCACTGAAGAAACGGTTCACTTCGATTTCTCCGTTTTCCGGTGAATCAGAGGCGTGGCAGACGTTTGTCATCATATCCTCACCAAAGTCACCGCGAATGGTTCCTGCTTCGGCTTTCTGCGAGTTGGTTGGGCCGAGCATAGAGCGAACCTTGGCGACGACGTCATCACCTTCGAGAACCATAGCAATCACGGGAGCCGATTGCATAAAGTTGGCGATGTTGGGGAAAAATGGTTCGTCGGCGACGTGGCTGTAGTGCTCTCGCAGCATCTCATCGGACAAGCTCATCATCTTAATGCCGCGAATAGTAAAACCAGCGGCTTCGTAGCGCGCAAGAACTTCGCCAACGTTTGACTTGGTGACACAGTCAGGTTTGAAAAGAATAAGAGAACGTTCGTTCGGCATGGTAGGAGAATTTTGGTTTCGTTTGGTTGGCTAAATCAGTAGGCGCAATCAGCTCTTTGGAAAGGGAAAAGTCATGCCGAATTTCCCTAGAATCCGTGTTTGTAGCTCTCGCATCGATTCATCCAACCGGCTTCCCAGCGAGATTCGCCCCGTGAAGGGGGTGAATTTATGATGCGCCGCTTGAGAGTCCGCTTCGCGGCCTCGCTGAATTCTTCAGCTGCAGCCTGACCGTCGGAGGTCCTATTCATTTCCAAGATCACATCACGCAAACCCCAACCGACGCCGTTATATTTTTCTTCAGCTTTGATGCCCTCTCCCTTGAAGTTCACGTAGTCGATGAGTGCGTAGATTCCTGTGCGGGAACTGGCGACTTTGTAAAAGTTCTCTTCTAGTCGCTCGCGATCAGAGGCGTCTTTGGTGGCCGCTTTCATTTTCGGAAGCGCCTCTTCGAGGCGAAGTACAATGAAGTTGGTCTGGTCTATTACCGTGTTGGCAAGGAATTGCCTGAGTTCCCTCATCTGGGGTGAATTCTTTGCACGATCGAACTCTGTTCGCGATTGCCAAGGACTTCCGGTGGCATTGATCACCCATTGGGGAACGCGGACCTGCTTGGTCTCCAAGTAGCCGATCAACTTTGGGAAACTTTCGTCAAAAGGTCCCGATCGTCCCTCAACATACCAGATAAAGTGCCCAATTCCCATCGAAGGGAAGTCTTCGCCTTTGTTCCAGGTGGTGAGGCCTTCAATGGTTCCAGCGCACTCGTTTCTCCAGATTTTCTTGCCGATGGCTTCGGCATCAATGGCGTTGAGAAGAATTTTCCCACCATGATTAGCGGGAGGCGGGCCAGTGGGAGATGGATTAAGGGGTAGGTTCGGAGAGACGCAACCGGCTACAAATACCATGGAAAGGTTCGTCAGCCACTTGGAAAGGTGAGACATCCCTTAAAATCCGTTAATAAATCTAAGAAATCAAACCACACTGAAAAACTTTTTGATAATTATCATAAAATCAATAGATTAGATCCAGTTGCCTTTGTCGAGCATCATGGAGCACAAGGAATCTAACTACGCCTCTTTTTCTGAATTCGGGGATACAAAAAGTCGCTTCCTAGACTCAATGGGTCTCGGAGAAAACTCACTTATTGAATTGGCTCGGTCTGGCCGCGTCCGTGAGCTCGAAGATCAAGTTGCTCTCTCTTCTCAAGCTGGCGACATGGAACTGCCAGGTGCCTCCAATAATCTGTCGATTCGTGCTCGTTCTTCCGTTGAGGTTAAGGACACGGCATCTGCAGTCGGTCATGCTCAGTCTACTCGTCCCGTAGCGGATGTCGAAAAACCTGTTCAGGATAAAGTTACCGACTCTGACGCTACTTCCGAATCTGAACCTAAATTTAAGCTGACCGGGAGTGAGGTTGATTTGATGGATGAAGGATCTATTTCCGATACTTTGCTCCAAGTCTGCTGCCCCAAGTGCGATGGTGAACTGGTGATCCAGCCAAAAGACGTGGGCATCGAAGGCACTTGCGTGTGGTGTGACGCCGCGATTATAGCCTCCCGCTCCAGTTCAAACGGAGAGGTGAACATTTATCCCGTCTTTCGGCCCGGAGAGGCTTTCGAGAAAAAAGAACCCATAGCTGAACAAGGTCCGCTTCCAAAAAACCGTCAGGCCACTCTCGAGGATGCCTTTGCAGGCGGGGTAGCTCCGGCTCCTGCGCCTGCCATCGAGCCCGCCCTAAAAATTCCGCTTTCCGTTGATTCGGCCGATTTTGTTTCGCCTACTTCTGAGGCTGACTCTGCTTCCGCTGTGGGCTCTCAGTCTGAGAAGCCGGCCGTGGTGATGGGGACGAATACTTCACCGGAAGTCAGTGAGGAAAAGACTCCTGATTTCGAGGCTATTTTTAAAAGCATCCCAGGATTTGAGTCACCCCATCCTATCGTAGCAAAGACCGGCCCTAGCCCTGAAAACTTTTCCACGGTGACGTTACAACCACGGAGGACTGAACCTAAAAAGCTCCGCAAAAGTTTCATTGCCATGATTATAGTCATTCTCGGTTTCGTCTCTGGCGTTGCCTTTGCCACTTTTGTTCTCCCTATTGATGAGTATTTTGCGGAAGCTCGCGGCTCCGAATCAGGAGGCTGATGATGCTTCGCCAGAGGTTTCAGGATACGCGCCAACTCCAGCCGCCGGCGCGATGACCCCTATCCCCGGATATACTCTTCCTCTGGCACAACCTTGAGTTACCTTCCTGATCTCACTCTAGCGACGATGGACGCCGAGTCTTCAGGTAGGGTTGACACCCTCTAGACGACATTCCGGGTCAGAATTTCATGTAGGAGAGCTGCGAGGCTGTCTCAGTGATCTCAGTTTCCCCGTCAAGAAGCTCGCCGATGGGATCCCATTGAGCGGAGAGAAAAGCATCGCGAGCCGAGTCCTTGATGTCGACTGGAATTTCGTCTTCGCCGTAGCGGACAACCTTTGCCTCAACATCGATAGTGATTTCGATCGAAGGATCAGAATCGATAGCGGCGGCGATTTTTTCGATTCCCTCTGCTGAAGCGACTGCACAGGGAACACCGAGGGTAGCGCAGTTACCAAAAAAGATTTCTGCAAAACTCTGAGCGATCACCGCACGAAACCCGGCACGGTAGATGGCTTGAGGGGCGTGCTCACGGGAACTACCACATCCGAAATTAATTCCCGAAAGAAGGACGCTGGCATCGGCGAAGCGGTCCTCATTAAGCGGATGATCCTTGGAATCTCCCTCGGCATCATAGCGAACATCGTAAAAGAGATATTGGCCGAGCCCGTCAAAGGTAACGCACTTCATGAAGCGGGCTGGGATGATTCTGTCGGTATCAATGTCAGACCCGGGTACGTAAACGCCCTTGCCGGAGACTGAGGTTATCTTTTCCAATGCCATGATTCCGTGATTTTGGGGAGAGGACTTGTCGTTCCTTAGCAAACGAAACTCAAGCGGAAAGTCAGAAGGGAAAGTAGTGCCTATTCTGTGCCGGCGGAGGGAGAATTAGATCCGCAGGATCGCCCGCGTCACTTTCTGGCTTTTCCTCTGGCAACTTAGGTGAAGGTTTCATCAGCATTCGAAGCCGCCGACACAGTTCGTTTCCTGTTCTCAGTTAGTTAGCGATGAGTTGGTTATATTTTCGCCCTTTGTTTGACGCCTGCGCTTACTTCATATCGCTCACGATGACTAGAGCCTTAAAGAAGAAGCCCAAAGCGGACGCGAGAAACCAGTTTGAAGAGTCGATTTTATCGATTCAGAGCTTTCCCAACTGAGTGAGCCGGGCGATTTGCTTGGCAAGAAGATCAAACTCGAGATTCACTTTCGAACCTGCCTCGACAGATTTAAGACTAGTGACTTCGTGGGTGTGGGGGATGATCCAGAGGGTGAAGGAATCGCCCTTTAGTTCAGCGACAGTAAGGCTGATACCGTTCACGCAGATCGAACCTTTGTGGACCATGAGGTGTGCCAATTCCTCCGGTAAGGCCACCGTGAACTGATGGTCCTGTCCAACTCGCTCGTAGGCAATTACCTCAGCACAGGCATCGACATGTCCCTGGACAAAATGCCCACTGAGTCGATCACCAATGCGAAGAGAACGTTCAAGATTAACTGGGTCACCTTCTCTGAGTTCTCCCAGATTGGTGAGGCGGAGGGTTTCATGGAGCAGGTCGAACCGCATCGCACCGTCTTTAACCTCGGTAACGGTGAGGCAGGCACCGTTGTTGGCGATACTCTCGCCTAGCTCCACTTCGTCAATGAAGCTTGAACGCACCCATAGTTCAGCACCGGTCTCGACGGCGACCAGTTTGATGACTTCTCCACACTCTTCGATGATGCCAGTGAACATGGTGCACGGTAGCACAGAGAGCGAGCGATGGAGCGATGAAAAATTAAAAGCCACCCGACTTTCATCTTAAAATCGTCATCGAATGTCCCCGGGGCTGGCACTGATCTTCTCTTGAGAGCCAACTTTTGCTGTGGCAGAACGAAAATTGAGAAATTGCGCTAAGTGGGGTAGTGATTGATCTAGGTAAGGGGACTACATCCCATTCTAGTGCCACTGCTGGAGCTATGAACGTCATGAAAAAGACCAAACTGTTTTCGCCGGAAGTCCGAGCCGTTGAAGCGTTGCTTATTCTCGCGTTTCTTCTGGCCGGGGAAAAAGTTGCTTCAGCCGCAGGTGACGTGGTCATTCTAAATAACGGCGATCGCATCACTGGTGAGATTTTAGAGGAAGAGAATTCTAAGCTGAAGATCCGAACTGCCTATGCCGGCGAAATTTCTATCTCTCCTGCGAATGTGAGTCGGGTCGAGAGGGATTCCAATCTTGTAGTGGCAGTTGCAACCACAGCTTCAGAGATGACTGTCCCGACCGGTAAAATTCCATTAGGCCACGATCTTGAGTTCAAGACGGGCGCTGCCGAAAAGGAACGGAAAAAAAACTGGAGCGGGTCTGCTAATCTATCCTTGAAGCTTGATAATGGAGGCAGCAAAGACGACAGCGAGATAGATGGAGACTTCTCGTTGCGATGGGAACGAGGGACCCAGCGTTTTCGAATGAGAGGCCAAGTGGAGTATGACACATTTAATCAGATTCCAACCAAACAGGATTGGATGTTTGATCCTAAGTATGACCGCTTTTTTTCGGACAAAGTTTATGGGTCGCTGTCATATTCAATGAAGCAGCAGAAATACGAAGGGTTGGATCTTCGTCAGACGATAGGGCCGGCACTTGGGTATGAATTTGTGGCCAACGAACAGACTGAGTTGGTCAGTGAAATTGGGGTCTACTATACGTCTGAAGATTATACAAGTGGGACACCGGAGTCGTACGCGGCACCGGGTTGGAGCCTAGAATATCGTCGCAAGATTCTTCAAGATCGCGTGGAGTTTTATCACCGTCACTTCTTTTTTGTTCGAGCCGACGATATGAAAAAGAAAATTTTTCACACTTGGACCGGCTTTAAGTTCCCTCTCTATGAGAGTCTAAACCTCAGCACAGAGGTGGAGCTGGATTACGACGATATAACGCTGGATCGCTCTTCAACGCTTGAAGAAACAATCCGGTTGAAGTTCGGTTTCGAATGGTAAGCAGTATGGAGATGGCTCTTCAACTGGGGCCATACCGCATATTGGGTAAGACCAGCGACTACGAGGATTAAATAGTCCTCGGAAGTGAGTCTGCTCTTCGTAGTCTTTGCGGGTTACCGGCTGAAGGCCGGGGGCAACTAGAGGCGGATAGAAGCACACCCGTGATAACCGAGAGAGATTGCAACCCTTCGCCCGCGGCTGACTCCAAAGCTAAGATGAGGCTGAATTGTATGACTAGTCTCGCAGGAGGGATACGACCGCTAGCAGGCCCAGCAAGACCACGGAAAAAAGAGCCGTAACTCCAATCGGAAATGCTCCATACTTAGCTCGCTTAAAAAGAATATGACGCTCTTCTTCAATCTGCTGCTTCCCATGGCCTTGCAGCTTCCAAAGAGGCGTCATGATGTGGCAGGCGATGTGCGAAACACCCGCTTCAAAGAAATTGGCAGCACTTCTCGCGACCTTGCCGATAAAGAATTTTCCAGCCATATCATTGAAACCATTCAGCGTTTTATCGAATGCGTTGAAGGCCAGCGGTCCAGCCTTGCGGTAGAGCACGTCAAAATCGAGATTGGTCGAGCGAATCTCAGCCGGATAAAAACCGGAGCGGATGAGGAGAGTAAACGCAAGCCCACAGAACAATAGTAGGGTGATCTGATCTGTGACGTGGGCCACAGTGTAGGGCTCATAGGTTACTTCCGTGAAAGGTAGCATCGGGTAGAGAAAGGTGTCGGGGAAGCTACCCACGAGAAAGCTGAGAACAGCGATGATTCCCATGGCGATCAGCTGGTTTGGAGGAGCTTCCTCGCAGCGGGTGCCGGAATCTTTCGAGAAGAAAGCAAAGAACAAGACCTTTAGTCCCGCCAGTAGGAAGACACCGGCAGAAGCAAAGAGCAAGGCGGCCCAAATCAGATACTCGCCTTCCTTGGCGGCGGTGCTCATGATCAAAGACTTACTAACAAACCCACAGAATAGTGGAGCAGATGTTGAAAGGGCGCCGATACAGCAGAAAAGAGCAGTGACCGGCATGGATTTGTAGAGCCCCCCCAATTCGGTGGCTTTAGACTTTCCGGTGCGGTAGAGCACAGAGCCGACTGCCATGAAAAGAAGCGCCTTGTAGAGGATGTGGCAGTAGGCGTGCGCCGCAGTGCCGTTCAAGGAAAGCTCTTTGCCAAGACCAATGCCGACTACCATGAAGCCCACCTGGTTGATGAGGCAGTATGCAAGGACGCGACGGAGATCGTTTTCGATGGCGGCGTAAAGCAGCGGCAAGGTCACCATGATGAGACCGACCCAAAGGAGAACCTCTTCTCCAGGGAAAGTACGAGCGAGCACGTAGATGGCCGTTTTCGTGGTGTAGGTGGCCATGAAAATGAGGCCGCCATAGGATGCTTCGGGATAAGTATCAGTGAGCCAGGATCCAATCACCGGCCACGCGCAATTGATGCCAAACCCGATGAACATAAGCCAGGCACCGGGGCCGGCTAGTTCGATTTCATCGAAAGCAGTGCTGCCTCCGCTGGCGATATGGATAGTTAGTCCGGCGAGGAGCAAGACGCCACCGAGAATGTGGACGAGCAGGTAGCGGTAGGCTGCCCTGCCCGAGGCTTCGGTGTTGCGAGCGATGATGCACATGACGGCACCAAGAGTCAGCATTTCCCAGAAGAAGAACATCGAGACGAGGTCTCCTGCCATGACCACACCCGTAGCACTGCCGGCATAGAGCAAGCCTGCAGAAAGATCGAGCGCCTTGTTGTCGCGAACGATGTAGAGGATGCCGACGAAAGAAAGAATCGTAAATATGTTAAGGAAGATCAGGCTCCAGGCGTCGGCCCGGCCCAGAATCAATTCGAAGTCGAGCAGCTCGAAAGTCCAATCTATGCCTTTGTCGATGGCAAAGTAATTGGCGAAACCAACTAGGGGAACGAGCAGGGCGAATACTTGCCTTGTCTGACCCCTAAAGAAAGGGATGAGCAAGGCACCCAGAAAATAGATCAAGGCTGGAGGAAGTGACTCAGGCATCATTTTCTTCCTCTGTAGAATCGGATTCGTAGAAATTCTGGTTCCGCTTTACCAGCGGCCGAAGGACGTAATTGGCGGCCGTGACCAACAGAACACAGGAAATAAAACCATAAACAGCTTGGAATCCCGGCCATTTCTGCCACTTCAGGTAGGGATGCTTATCAAACCCAGTGATCCAGAAAATCACGTCGATTAGAACGACTAGGGAACACGCTACAAACAGCCCGATGAGGACTTTTCGAACATTTTCCGTTTTATCAAACCAACCGGTCGAATCAGTGGGATTTGGATTCTTCTGCGTCATGTGAGGTTTCTGTAGTCACGGGCTTACCATGCTTATCGGTGTGATTATCTCCGTATTTCACCTTACCTGGAGAGGAAATCAGGATGGCGGCGAGGTAGAGTCCCATGGCTGCGCTGGCAACGGCAAAGACCCTAGGATATCCCGGCACAGTCTCGTGCTTGATCTGCTCGATAAGGTCTCTCTTGGAAATTGGGTCAGCCATGCTAGAGGGTTGAGTTGCTCAGTCGGTGGTCATCATGGTGGCTAGTTCGAGCAGCAAGCCCGGAAAAAAGAAAAGAAGCAACGAGGAGACTGCAGTAATACTGAGTGGAACTACGCAGGCCAGCGGCGCTTCCTTGATTCTGATGGCGGGTTTGCCGCCATCCGCCGATTTAAAAAAAGCTCGGTAAACGACAGGGAAGAAGTAGACGCCGTTGAGGACGGAGCTGATCAGGTAAACTGCGAGAAGGGCATATTGCTCTGCATCAGCGGCGCCCCATATGAGGTAGAACTTACTCAAGAGGCCGCCGGTTGGTGGTAGTCCGGTCACACTCATCGCGCCGATGGCGAATGCTGCCATCGTAAAAGGCATCGTTTTACCAAGGCCATCGAGTTGACTGATGTATTTTTTGCCTGTCGCCACGAAGATAGCGCCAGCACAAAAGAAGAGAGTGATCTTACCGAAAGCGTGCATCGCGATATGCATGATACTTCCCTGCACGGCGTGGTCGGAGAGCAGGGCCACGCCTAGGACAATGTAGGAGAGTTGACCAATCGTGGAGAAGGCGAGACGGCGTTTGAGGCTGTCCTGACTCATCGCGATTAGCGAAGAAGCGATCACGGTGAAAGCGGCAATCCAGCAAAGCACTAGATTTGCATCGACCTTGCTCAGGATGCTGTCTTCACCGGTGCCGAAGACGCCGGTGATAACTCGAATCACGCAGAAGACGCCCACTTTCACCACGGCGACTGCATGAAGTAAGGCAGAGACAGGAGTGGGGGCGACCATCGCACCTGGTAGCCACGAGTGGAATGGCATCAGTCCTGCCTTGGAGAATCCGAAGACGAAAGCGAGCAGCAGAACAACAGCGGGGAGGAAACTCATTTCCTGCTCGGCGAGAATCGCTGAGCCGGCAAAAGAAAGGTCACCGCCACTCTTGAGGTAGGTGAAGATAATGGCAGGAATACCGAAAGCCACGGAAGTCCCCAGCAAATGGGTTAGGTAGGTACGACCTCCAGAGCGTGCTTCTTTGTCCTGATGGTGCGTGACGAGGGGCCAGGTTGAGAGCGAGAGAATCTCATAGAAGAGGTAAAGTGTCAGTAGGTTGCCGGCGAAAGCGACGCCGAGGGTAGAGGATAGAGACAAAGCAAAAAAGGCAAAGAAACGCGTCTGGGAATGCTCTTTGAGGCCTCGCATGTAGCCAATCGCATAAAGCGAAGTCACGATCCAGAGTGATGAAGCGACCAGAGCGAACGTGATACCGAGGGCGTCGACCCGGAACACAATGGGGACATTGATACCAGCGATACCGTCGACAAGAGTTGTCGTGATCGTGCTGCCCGAGAGAATGATGGGCAGCATCGCGAGGACGAACCCGAACTTAGCGAATGCGGCGATGAAGGTGGAAAGCTCACGCAGGAATATCTCCCTGCGAAAAATCACAATGAGCGGCACGGCCAGCAGCGAAGCAAGGCAGGCCCAGACTGGAAGCAGGCTGTGGACCGTATTATCCATTCAGAACTTCAAATTAGCGGAAAGGGACGGAATATCATCAACGGCGATTCGAATAAGTTCGACGATCTGTCCGTTAAACAAGCCAAGGAGGATGATGCCAGCGGCGCTGAGCAACAGTGGTGCGGAGGAATTCCAGCTCCCTTTTACCGGGGTGACCTCTTCGGCATGATGGCCATGACCTTCCGGTGGTTTGTTGCCGAAATGAGCGATTTCAAATATACGGAAGAAAAGAATAGCGTTCACAAGACTTGAGATAAGCAAAGCCGCGACGTATTCCCAGTGGCCAGCATCGATGCCACCACGAACCAGATAAAATTTACTGAAGAACCCGCAGGTCGGTGGCACGCCTATCATTGCGAGCGCTCCTATGACAAAGCCAGCCGCTACCCATGGAGACTTTTTGAACAAGCCTTCGAGATCGGAGATGTGGATCGCGTTAAAGCTCCGTGCAAAAATGCCGGCAGCAATGAAGAGGCAGAGCGTCATCATGGCATCAGCAAGGATGTGGTAGATCGCACCGGTGACTCCCCAGCCCCCGCTGTCCCCCAACCAAGCTCCGCCGACCATGTAGCCTACCTCCGCGATAATGAGATAAGAGAGCATTTTTTTGATCTCGCGCTGAGCCAGTGCGAAGATTGATCCTGCGAGAATGGCTATGACGGCAAGCCAGACGACTAAGTCGCTCCAGAAGGGGTAACTGAAAATCCAGTCAAAACCAAATATCGTGAGCATGGCACGGATCATGACATAGACCGATACTTTGGTCATGAGGGGCGCAAGGATGCATGCACTGGTTGAAGGACAATAGCTGTAGGCGTTGGGCAGCCACCCGTTTAAGGGGAAAAACGCCATCTTAATCCAGATGCCGACGAGGATGAAGAGGAATGAAATGATGATAGCATTGGATTCTGCGATGGCGGCGTTGTTGTTCAGAACATTGCGGATATCAATCATGTTGAGGGAGCCAGTCTTCATATAGAGGTAGCCAACCCCGATGAGGTAAAAGGACGCGCCCACTGTTCCCATTATGACGTAGTTGAATGCAGCATGGGTGCCGCGGCGGTTGCTCCCCATCGCTACGAGCCCGTAGCTGGTCAGCGAAGAGACCTCGATAAGGACAAAGAGGTTGAAGGCGTCTGCGGTAATAGTAATCCCAAAGAGGCCGGTGCAAAGTAGCAGGTAAAGAATATAGAACTGCGGCGCCTTATCCCCGTTTTCCCGGCCCATCCGACCAACGGAGAAAGAGGCAACTAGGAGGGCGACGATTCCGATAACGACGAGGATCAATGCGTTGAGTTCATCGACTCGCAAATGAATTCCGATGCCGAGAGGCTCTTCCCAGCCTCCCATGAAGTAATCGATCGGGCCGGAGGTAAAGACCTGCTGGGCAACGGCAATCGTGGAAAAAAGCGAGGCGAGAATGGAAGCCACAACAATCGGGAGGCAAACCCGTTGTTCTTTAATCCCGACTAGGGCGATTAGCAGAGAACCGAACATCGGAGCGAGGACGATGATGGCTGGGAGTTGCTCACTCATCCACACCTCCCTCTTTAATCACCTTGAGAACTTCATCTTCTTCAAGGGTTCCAAATTCCCTAAAGATCACCTGGGCAAGGGCTAGGGCAACTCCGAGGGTAGCGACGCCGACAACAATAGCGGTCAGCATTAGAACGTGGGGCAGCGGGTTGGCAATCGTGTCAGGATCGACTTTCGGATAGATTTTTTTCGCAGTCTTTTCTCCTTCAGATAGCATCCCCCTTTTTTTCTCATCCGGAGTAGCTTCTTTTGGGGTGCGGTTGTTCTGCGCTTCCTTGGAACTATTGTTGTAGGTTTCACTCTGCTTTGCCGCGGGCGGCTTTTCGATGATCGGAATCGTGGCGTCCTCCTTCACCCCGAGGGAGACGTAGAAAAGAATAATCGCAGTCTGAAACAGGGACAGGCCGATCAGTTTCTTAATCAGGTTGTTCTTCGCAATAATTGCCCACAACCCTATCATCATCAGGATCACATAGATCCAGAAATTGAAACGGGGTTGGAGAGTTTGTTCGAGGAACTCTAACATATTCGATTAACAGGTTTAGAGGCCATCCTTAAGGGTTCCTTGGCTCGCGAGGTTGGCATAGATCGAGAACATGATCGCCATCACGGTAAAAGCGACGCCAATCTCCACGCCGAGCATCGAATGAGAGCGAGCCATCTCTGGCCCGTCTGTGAAAAGCAGCGGTTGTAGGACGCCGTAGTCGAGGAAGTTTTCACCAAGAAACTGGGAGGTCAGACCAAATCCGGCATATATGAGGATTCCGACCGCTGCGAGCTTAAAATAGTTGTACTCGCTGAATCGCTTGAGAGCAGAGTTGAGATCACTTGATAGAGCTAGAAGAATGAAACTCGCGCCGAGAAGGACGCCACCCTGAAAGCCCCCTCCTGGGCTGTAGTGCCCATGGGCAATCACGTAGAGGCCAAACAGTTGAATAATGGGAACTATGACCCGGCAGGTGGTGCCGATAATGATGCGATTATGGTCGCCGTAGGTAAAGGAGTGCATGCCCTCTCTTTCCTTTTTTTGTCTCGGATCATTCGCGTTACCGACCACTCGCATGATGCAGAAAATGGCGATACCGGCGGCAAAGACGACCACAGTTTCGAACATGGTGTCGTATCCTCGGTAGTCGGCCAGCACTGCTGTTACAAGGTTGGGGACTTTAGTGTCTTTGTAGGTATGGGTAATGAAATACTGTGAAACGCTTTCCCCGCCTCCTTCGGCGCCTGCGTTAGGAGGTGAATTGGGGTCACCGAAAGAGGGGAAGTCATAGACCCCGAAGAGAAGTAGTCCGCCGGTAATGACAACGGCGATGGTGGCGAATACCTTCGAGAGCATTAGTCAGACGATTTGCGTTTGGTGTTGTAGACGGTTGCTATGAGGAGCACTGTACTCACTCCGGCACCGACGGCGGCCTCGGTGAAGGCGACGTCGACGGCCCCCATTTCAGCCCAGAGCAAACAAATTAGGAATCCGTAGATCCCGAAGATCATTGAAGCGCTGAGCAGGTCTTTTACTTTCAGCGAAATGATCGCGGCTACGACCATAAAAATGAGGATGATAAAATCGAAAGCGAAGATCATGACGGCGTCCTAAAACTGGTCCGAGTCGTCGCCAAGATGATTGGGACGACCTTCTTTGATTTTCGGTTTACTGCATTCCTCCCAACCCGCATCCATTAGCGCGTGAGTGGCTGTTGGACTTGTAAAAAGAATAAAAATGCTGACACCGAGCAGTTTGAGGATGACGAGGAGAATGGGCCAATCTTCAGAGAAGCTCTCAAAGCCATTGAGCTGGTATAAAGCGAATCCGGTGATCACAAGGAGGCTGGAAAGCGTGTCACCTTTACCGGCAGCGTGAGTGCGGGTGTAGAAGTCCGGAAATCTAATAATACCTATCGCCGCGCCAGCGAAGAAGACGATCCCGACCAGAATAAAGATCGCACTGATAACGGAAACAATCATGATTCTATAGCTGCGCCTTCCTCGTCCACTTCATCGCCTGTTTTGGTCTTGTGCAGAAAGCGCGCCGCTGCCAGTGAGCCCGTAAAATTAAGCAGCGCGTAAGCGAGCGCGAAGTCGACGAACATCTCGACACGTTTAAACACGATTCCGATGACGATAAGGAGCACGGCTGTTTTGGTGCCAATCACGTTGACGGCAACGATTCTATCAAGCGCGCTTGGGCCTTTGATAATTCGCCAGAGAGGCGGCAACATCAGGAAAAAGATCGCCAACCCGACACCTACAGCAAAGTCTTCGAACGTCATGCGGGCGATTCTTTTGAAGTTTTATATTCATCAGCGAATACCTTTTTTATACGGCGCTCCATTGTTCCATCGAGTCCATTTGCCGTTTCGTCGCTGATTGCGTGGACGTAGTAGGTATCCCCGATAATCTTAATGGTGACCGTGCCCGGAGTAAGAGTGATGGAGTTGGCGAGCAGGAAGCGCTGGAAATCGGTATTTAGAGAGCACTTGTAGCGTACAATTTGGGGCTCGAGCTTCTCGGTGCTGCCAAGTGCCAATCTCAGTACGTAGATATTGCTTAGAATAATCTGGCCGATCATCCATATTGAATAGGCAAAAAGACCAAAGGCCTGTTTGATGCGGACGTTTAGACGGTGGTGACGGTTTTCAAATAGAAGGTCCGACGAGAGCCACACCACGATCGCGCATGAGATTAGTCCGAGAGAGAGGTGAAAGACGTCGAAAAACCCCGATAGCACGACCCATATGACCATGAGCAATACAAAGACAAAGATCCGATAAAATTTTGTATTCGAAGTTGATTGAGCCATTAGTATGTGGCGGGAAGCGGTCCCAATGTGAGCAACGCTCATGCTCATTGTCAATTTTCCTATCCGTAAAATCCGTGCTTTATTGAGGCGGTCTAGGCTGTGATGCGAATGGAATGTGACAGAATCTTGCTTGTCATGGCACTTGGGAGTTGCGTGGCAGGCTTCCCAATCTCACTGGCGCAGGAAGCGTCAGACAATCGGCTGGCTCCGGGAGTTGAGTCCCCTGATGGGACACAGCCCTCCCATCCCGATGCTCCCATCGCTGATTTTACGATGCCCACAGCGGTTTTCCAGAAACCTGCCCCGCAGGATCATCAGCAGCGAAATGAGCCCTTGGGCGCGACTGTTTCATCTATCCAAGCCCGGGGACGACTGATCGAGGACCTGCGCCCTCAACGGATCCCGATTTATCCGGACGATCCGGAAAGTGCCTGGTGGGAGATCAACCCAAGCTACGCTTTCGCACGAGCTCAGCGGGAGCAGCGGCCGATGATGTTGCTGTTCACGGGCGCGTGGAATACTCAGGCCATGGCCCTTTCTGAAGAAGTCTTTTCGACCAAGAGTTTTAATGACTACGTAAAGGACAATCTTGTGATCTGTTATCTCAATTACCCAAGGAATCAGACAGATGCCCCTGACTCGCTCCGTCGTATCAAGGAGAAATTCAAAGTTCGTGGCTACCCCAATGTTTTGATTTTCAACCCTAGCGGAGAAGTTGAGAAAGGCATTACAGGCTATCGTATGGGTCGACCGGTGGACTATTTTAATGAATTACAAGCGGCTTGCCTCCCAGTTTTGGAGTCGATCGGCGCCAGAAAAAAACAGATGATGCGAGCCGGGTTTCGGGACTGGTCAAACCACCTAGGAAAAGAAATTTTTGCACGCTTCCTGAAGCAAGACACCAAGTATGTCGCCCTTAAGGATGCAGCTGGTGTAGAGTGGGTTATCAATATCAAAGATCTTGCCCTGAAAGACCAAAAGTTGGTGGAGTCTTTTCCGCGTGTGGATAAAATTGAAATAGAGGAAGATGAAGAGCCGTAATATTTTTAGCTGGCGACTCTGCTTGGTTCGTCTCACTCGACCAACGTCTCACTAATTTGATGAAACGATTTCTTTTCCAATCAGCCGTTTTAATTTTGGCCCTTCTTATCGCCGCGGGTGTCTACGCTGTAGTGATTGACCGCGACAGCCGATATGACATTTTTGACCTGATAGAAGGACGGCCCGTAACGGCCGCTATCGAAGCTGATAATGGCCTCCTTGCCCAGGCCGGCGGAGAAGGCTCCCTCCTGCGGGCAGTTCCTCTCGATCTCAACAGTACAGATGTACTGGAAAAGATGAATCTCGCGTTAGCTGATCTTACCGATGCGGTGGTGCCTTCCGTGGTCAGTATCGACACCTCGCGGATTAAAAACGTCGTCACTGCAGTACCCACCGACCCGTGGGGATTTGGTTATCGCCGTCAGAATCAGAGCTTTCGAGAGCCCGGTTTAGGTTCGGGTGTGATTGTCACGGAGGAAGGTCATATCGTGACAAACCACCATGTTGTTGCCGGGGTGGATGAAATTCTCGTGACGACGCATGATGGCAGCCAATATCCGGCAGAGTGGGTTGGTAGCGAGCCGAACGTTGACGTCGCGGTCTTAAAGATCAAAGCTCCAGAAGGAGCTACTCTCCCGAAATTCCGTCCTCTTGGTTTCGGTGATTCCGAGAAGGTCCGCGTGGGTGAAATGGTAATGGCGGTGGGTAATCCCTTCGGGCTGAGTGAATCAGTGACGCGCGGCATCATTAGCGCGAAGCAGCGGGAGTTGAGTGACGCGGCTAACGAATATTTCCAAGTGGATGCCGTGATTAATCCCGGGAATTCCGGCGGACCGCTCGTCAACGTGCGTGGCGAAATTATTGGAATCAATGTGGCGATCTTCACAGGGCAACAAAATGTCCAAGTCTGGCAAGGTATTGGTCTGGCTATTCCCGCAAATGAAGTGCGGGAAGTGTTTGAAGCTATTGTTTTAGGAAGGCCTCTGATTCGTGGATACTTCGGCTTAGAGCTTGAGAATATCTCCCGAAATTATGCGCTCGCGGTAGGGCTCCGTAGTCTCAACGGAGCCGTCATTACCAGTGTTGTCGAAGGATCTCCTGCAGAGGCAGCGAGTCTCCTGCCCGGTGATGTTATTACCAAACTTGACGGTAAAGCGATGCAGTCGGCCGAAGATACCCTAAGCCGAATTCGGTTAATGAAATCAGACGAGACCGCTAAGGTAACCATTATTCGCAAGGGTAAACCGATGGAAACTGAGGTCACTGCGATGGCGAAGTCTGACACCAACACTCTGCGATTGAAGTCTGATATTCTGACGACTGGTCAATCCATCGTTGATGCGATTGGCATCAAGGTTCGGGACTTGACGGCAAGGGAGCGCAATTCCATGGGAGTTGGCCCTGATTATCCTGCTATCCTCGTTTCCGAGGTTGTGGAAGGCTCTCAGGCCGAGCGCCGCTTTCGGGAGGGTGATTTAATTCACCAAATCAATCGCTCACGGGTAAATGATATCGCGTCATTCTATGACCTTATGGGGTCGTTGCCGACGGATTCGGCGACGGTAATCACTCTCAGTCGGCAGGGTAAGATCATTCAGGCGATCTTAAAGTAATCCGGTGCGGTTCACTCCAATGACTCGCCTCTCTTTCCCTGAATTTCTGAGCCGTCGGGAGTCCTTTGATGTGGCCGTCGCTGCGCAGGATGAGATTGCCAAGTTCTGTTCCTCATCGTCGTGGATGTGCGTGGCGAACGGTTTACTGCATGCCAGTGAAGGCGAGGGTAAACCAAAATACTGCATCCGCGAGCAGGACGGGAACTGGATCGTTTTCGTGGATCGACGGAAGCGGGGAATTTGGTTTCCGCTGGAGTCGGCGTGGATGTTTGATCGTTCGATGAAAAACAAAGAATGACACTCCTCGGTTACATCGACGTTCGCCCGTTCCTTTTTGTCGGCGGACTTTCTTTGTTTATTGGCCTCTCCCTGCTCATCTGCTGGCTGGCGAAGACCAAATTCAAGAAGGCGAACGTGGCGCTCATTTCTGGGCTGCTTTTCACGGGGCTCTTTACGTTTCTCTTGACGGGTGTCGGGCCGTTTATCGACCAGAAAGAGACCCGCGAATACATGATGACTTGGGAGATCAAGGCAGACCCAACGAATGGAATGAAGCAATCAGAGATTGTTTTGTCATTTGTGGATTTCCCAGGCCACTACATAGGCGAATATTCCAATCAGTTGGCTACCTATCTCCGTGAGAAAGGCGAGCAACCAGTGAAAGTGGTGTTCGAGGTTACATTCGATTACGGCAAGGTTCGAGGCTTCCACGAAACCGAGATTGCCGGATTACACGAATGGGAATCTGAATGGGGATATGCAGGCTCGAGTGGTTCCCCGAAAAAGTCGCCATGGGAATGAACCAAAACATCGAACAAGTCGGTGGACTCAACGCGCTACAGCGCGCGAGTCACCTCTGACGTTCGCGATC
>DCQY01000096.1 GCA_002323995.1 Akkermansiaceae bacterium UBA1506
CATAAACCAGGGAGCGTCCCCACCGCTTATGAACCGCAACCAATTCACTCTTAAACTACAGGAAGCTTTCCAGGCTGCTCAAAGCCTGGCAAACGAGCAGTCTCACGCCGAAATCAGCAGTGTGCACCTGTTCTCCGCTCTCCTTGGCCAACCGGACGGCGTCACCCGGCCCATTCTCTCGAAGATCGGAGCGGATCCGGACTCATTGAACAGCCAGATATCGACATTACTTGGCAATCTCTCCTCCGTTCAAGGTAATGCAGGTCAGCAGGTTTACCTGAGTTCAGACCTGCGTGCCGTCATGAGCACCGCCGAAAAAATTCGCGGCAAAATGAATGACGACTTCACCAGCGTGGAACATGTGCTCCTCGCCATCATTAACGAGGGCAATGCCGACCTCAAATCCCTGCTCCAGCACCAAGGCGTGACCGAAACAAGTTTGCAGCAGGCAATCCAGTCTGTCCGCGGCAATCAGCGAGTCACCGATCAGGACCCGGAAGGCAAATACCAGTCTCTCGAGAAATACGGCACTGATCTCACCGCCATAGCACACGAAGGCAAGATCGATCCGATCATCGGCCGCGACGAAGAGATTCGCCGCGTCATGCAGATTCTTTCACGACGGACCAAGAACAATCCTGTTCTTATCGGAGAACCCGGCGTTGGTAAGACGGCCATCGCTGAAGGCCTCGCCCGGCGCATCGTCAGTGGCGACGTTCCCGACTCCCTCAAAAACAAAAGGCTCATCGCCATGGACATTGGCTCGATGATCGCCGGAGCTAAGTATCGAGGAGAATTCGAAGACCGCCTCAAGGCGTTCCTCAAAGAAGTCACCGAGAGCGATGGCGAGATCATTCTCTTCATCGATGAGCTCCACACCATCGTAGGCGCCGGAGCCAGCGAAGGCGCAGTCGATGCCTCCAACCTGCTCAAACCGCAACTCGCCCGCGGCGAGCTCCGCACCATTGGTGCCACAACTCTGGACGAGTATCGCAAATACATCGAGAAGGACGCCGCTCTCGAGCGACGGTTCCAGCCGGTCACCATCGACGAGCCAAGCACTGAAGACACCATCGCCATTCTTCGCGGCATCAAGGACCGCTATGAAGTGCATCACGGCGTCCGCATCAAAGACTCGGCCCTGGTTGCCGCAGCCACCCTGAGTGATCGCTACATTTCCGACCGTTTTCTTCCCGACAAAGCCGTCGACCTAATCGACGAAGCGGCTTCCCGGCTCAAGATTGAGCTAGACAGCCTGCCCACCGAAATCGACCAGCTCGAACGCCAGGGCATGCAGCTCGAAATGGAGCGCCAGGCACTTCAGAAGGAGAAAGACGACGCCAGCAGGGATCGTCTGAAGAAAGTGGAGAAAGAAATTGCCGACATCAAGGAACAGGCTGATGCCCTCAAAGCCCAGTGGCAGAACGAAAAGTCAGTCATCGACCAGGCCAACGTCGTTCAGGAGGAACTCGAACAACTCCGCACCGAACTCGAACAGGCTCAACGCGAGGGCAACCTCGGTCGTGCCAGCGAGATCCAGTATGGTTTGGTTCCCGACAAGGAAGACGCTCTCAAAGCGGCCAAGGCCGAGCTGCAGAAAATGCAGAACGCCAACCGCCTCCTCAAAGAGGAGGTCACCGAAGAAGACATCGCCGAGGTAGTGAGTTCGTGGACCCACATCCCTGTCTCCCGCCTCCAGGAAGGCGAGCGATCCAAGCTCGTGCACATGGAAGATCGTCTCGGGGATCGGGTTATCGGCCAGAAAGACGCTGTCGTGGCGGTCTCGAATGCCGTTCGACGGGCTCGCGCCGGACTGCAGGATGAGAACCGGCCGATCGGTTCATTCCTTTTCCTCGGCCCAACCGGAGTGGGAAAAACCGAGCTTTCGCGGGCTCTCGCCGAGTTCCTGTTCGACGACGAGCATGCCATGGTTCGCATCGACATGAGCGAATACATGGAGAAACACGCCGTTGCCCGACTCATCGGAGCTCCTCCCGGTTACGTGGGTTATGAAGAAGGGGGACAGCTTTCTGAAACCGTCCGACGCAAGCCCTACTCTGTTGTTCTATTTGACGAAGTCGAAAAGGCACACTCCGACGTCTTCAATGTGCTTCTCCAGGTCCTGGATGACGGGCGCATCACGGATGGCCAGGGACGCACGGTCGATTTCCGGAACACGGTCATCATCATGACCAGTAACATCGGATCAGAATACATCATGTCCGAGGAAAACCCGGAGCAGCGTGAAGCTCTCGTCAACGAAGCGTTGCGCGGACACTTCCGCCCCGAGTTCCTCAACCGAATCGATGAAACGATCATCTTCGACCGACTCAGTGAATCTGATCTCAGCGAAATCGTGAAGATCCAGTTGGCTCGCGTCATCAAGCGACTCGAAGCTCAGGGTCTCAACCTCGACCTCAGCGATGCTGCCCTCGAGCAACTCGCGACGGAGGGGTATGATCCGGCCTACGGTGCCCGCCCGCTCAAGCGCGTCATTCAGAATCGACTGCTCGACCCGCTCAGCCTCGACCTGCTCGACGGCAGGTTCAAAGACGGCGCCACCATCACTGTCGACATCCGGGACGGCCAATACACCTTCAGTTTGTGAACACAAAAAGAGCGCGGCAATCGCCGCACTCTTTGCATAAAAACCAATAGCTAGTAACTAACAGTCAATCAGCGGCATCAGCCGCCATATGACTTCTCAACGCGCTCAGCCACATCTTTGTAGCCGTAGTCGACAGCGTAGATTTCCTTGAGGGATTCGAGATACTTTTCTCCGTTACCCATTTTTTCATAGAGGAGCCCCACATTGTAGAGAAGTTCTTTTTTGGTGTTATCCATCACCTGCATTTCAGCGATAGCTTCCTCAAACTGGCTGGCAGCCAGATCGGACATATTCATCCGATCATAGCACTGGCCCAGCATGTTCATAACCTTGATCCTCAAGTTTGGGCTTCGCTTGGCCTGCTGAAGATGCTGGATTGCTTCCCGATACTCGCCATTGTCGTAGAGCCTTGATCCCAATTCATACCGAAGATCATTATCGGTGGGATTGCGTTCCACTCGCTCTTTGGACTCGGCAATAAGCTGCGTCTTCTGTCCGGCCTCCGCATCTTTCAGTTGCTGCTTGTATTGCTCGATGTCCGGATTCTCCGGGTTTTCCTCCACAAACTTTCGGAGATCAGCGAGGTAATTTGCATTAACCGTCTCGCGAATTTCTGCCACTTTCTTTTCAAGTGCGGGATCATTTGAGGAAAGTGAGAACGCCCAGTCATAGAATTGGAGAGCACTCGAAAAATCTTCAAGCTCTTCGTAGGTAGCAGCGAGCTTCTTCACCACTGTGATGTTGTTCTGATCCTGATTGTATTCTTCAAGCAGGCGAGCCACCTGCTCTTGAAGCTGGTCTTCGGTCATTGCGGCACGACCTTCACTTTCAAGATCAGCGGCGGCCCCTTTATCTCTCAAAAGCTCTCTCCAATCTCCATCGCTGTCCCATTTCTGGGAGGCAATTGAACCACGAGCGGTAGCATCCTTGTATTTTTTTGACGCCTCAAGGTCGGTCCGGTTCTTCTCAACAATCTTTCCGAATATCTCTGCTGCTTTGTCGAAAGCTTCTCGCTCCATGTAAAAGTCACCCAACTTGTGGCAGAACTTAAGATTGTCAGGATCCCCCTCGATGACGGTCTCAAGGGCGTAACCGGCGGTCATAGCGAGCCCCGCTGCGAGAGCAGCTTCGTAGAGCAATTCGTTTCCCTGGGCATTGTAGGGGTCTGTGCCAAGCACTTCTTTTTCCAGTGCATCCATTACCTTAAGCGGATCCTTTTTGACCTGACCCTGCATTTTCATCACTTTGAGAGCTTCGCCGCCAAGTTTCACGCCTTTCTTACCCTCCTTGGCTTTTACCGACGACAGACGAAGCGCCCGTCGTCCTTCAAGGAAGCCGGGCTCCTGCTTCAAAATCGCTTGGATCAGACTGATGGCGTAATCCCAGTTTCTGAGCTCCAAAGCACTTTCCGCCTTGAGATAAAGCTTCTGCAGTTTATCCGGCAGCTCAGTCTGTTTTACTTCGTCTTTGGGGCCTTCTGTCGATTCTTCTGACATATTCTTGGGGATACTGTTTGTCTTTATTAACTCGCTACCTAATCGCTTTTCGGAGGAAGGAAGGAAGCCGTATTATAAATCACCGCGCTTGATTTAGCGAATGTTGAGAGGCGGGACAACGAAAAAAGCGAAATTACGATTTATTTGTCCGCCTTTCATTTCGATTAAGGTGACTTGCCAGCGGGTCGTTTCGCCGCTTTACTCACTATTATGATGCGTCGAATCACCGCTCTCGCTTGCCTGCTGGCGACAACTTTTCTGTGCTACGGTGGTGGTCAGCAGTCGAAAAATGGTCGCCTGATCACGATGCACTTTGAAGAAGAGTCAAACAGCAACCCCAAAATGGTGACTCCAGTGAAGCTCGGCAGCGAGCATCGCCAGTATTTCTTCAGCAAAATGCCGACTTTCACGGCTTCTGATATAAAGTGGTTCTACCCGTTCACATCCGAGGATGGTGTCACCTACGGTGCTGCTTTCCGACTCAAGGACTATGCTGCTCGAGAGCTTGAAGAGCAAACACTTGTCAACCACGGCAAGCTACTTGGTGTCCGCTGCTCAGACGCGCCTTTGTCCGTGGTGCTGGTAGATCGCCCCATCACGGACGGTATCGTCGTTGTCTGGAGCGGACTTCTGCAGCGACATCTAAAGGAAATGCAGAAGCAATTTCCTCATGTCGATGACTTGGAAGGTGGATTTGATGGACCAGAGTTTGCCCTCCCCTCGCGATAGCGTTTAAGACGAGGCTCAGCGTGTGTCCGAAACACGTCATTCAAGTTCACGGCTCCCGACAACCCTGCCATGAGATTCTTCCCCTTTGCGTTTCTCCTTCTAGGCATATCACTTCCCGCATTGGCCGAGTTCCGACCGCTCGGACTCGTCCTAACCTCCGATAACGATGCGATCTTTTCGACGGACCCGTCCAGGTTTTACATGTATACCGATCGCCACTTCGAGGGCGTCAACTCGAAGCCGTGGCAAGGTGGTACTTACGGGTTCTCTCGCAACCAAAGGCGTACCGATATTGGTATAGTCTACACCCGACTTCACGAAGGGATTGATATCCGGCCAGTCCATCGAGATAATTCCAACAATCCGCTCGACAAAATCCGCTCCATTGCCGACGGCACGGTCGTGCATGTGAACAATTCGAGTTCGCATAGCAATTATGGACGCTATATCGTCGTGCACCACGACTGGGGTTATGGGCCATTCTTCTCTCTCTACGCTCACTTGGGTAAGGTCCACACGACTCGAGGTCAGGGAGTGAAAGCGGGAGAAACAATCGGCATCATGGGCTACACCGGTGCAGGCATCAACCGCGAGCGGGCCCACGTCCATCTCGAGCTTTGTATGATTGCCAGCGACCGGTTTCCCGGATGGTATGACAGGCACTTCACGAGCGAAAACCGGCACGGTCTCTTCAATGGGTTTAATCTCATCGGCATGGATATTGCCGGCCTTTATATCGAGCATCGTAAAGACCCTGATATCACCATCCCGTCCTTTCTCCTCGAACAAAATGAGGCCTACTATAAGGTTATCGTTCCAAACCACGGCCAAGTGGACATCCTGCGTCGCTACCCTTGGCTACTGGAAGACCTTGACCGGGGTTCTAACCCTCCGAGCTGGGAGTTTTCCTTCGCCGCAACAGGCGTTCCGCTTCGTGCCCGCCCCAATTCTAAGTCGACCAATGTTCCCATCGTTTCCTACGTGAAACACTCGCAAGTTGACCACAGCTACATGACCTCTGCCCGTATTACCGGAACCGGAAACAATGCACGTCTCACGCCTTCAGGATCCCGCTTCATCCAACTGATCAGTGATTCATTCTAGCAATCAGTCTCGTGAATAATTTCCTGAAACACCCCTCCGCCAAGCAACCTGCGACCATCATAAAAAGCACAGACCTGCCCTGGTGTAAGAGCTCGCTGCGGTGTCTCAAATTCAAGGATAGCCGTGGTATCATCGAGGAATTCCGGGCTTACACCGACGGCAGCTGAGCGATAGCGGGGCTGCGCGGCCAACCCAGCCGCCGACGTGAGCGGTTTATTGGTCACCGATATACTTCCGACCCGACATTTGGTCGCATACAGCTTCGGAGTTTTCGGGTCGTCGAACGCAACAACGAGTTCATTACTCTCTGACCGCTTCTCCACCACCACATAGGCTTTCCCGTAGGTGTTGGAGGGAACGCCCAACCCTTTCCGCTGACCAAGGGTGTGGAGATGCAATCCCCGATGACACCCCACCTCACAGCCATCCAGCGTCACGATTGGCCCCGGATTATCCTTGATGTAGTGCCCGAGAAAATCCGACATCTTTATATCCCCGATAAAACAAATGCCTTGGCTGTCTTTCTTCTGGGCTACCGGAATTCCACAGCGCTCCGCTTCCTTTCTCACGTCGGGTTTTGGAAGATGACCGATTGGGAACATGGCAGGCTGAATCTGGTCCTGCTCCAGCAGAGCGAGGAAGTAAGTTTGATCTTTGCCGTCAGCCCCTCTAACGATATCCGCAAGCCCGTCATCATGTCGTTCGATTTGGGCGTAGTGCCCTGTGGCGAGATACTCAAAATCCTGCGACTTCGCGAACTCACGAAAAATGCCAAATTTCATCTCGCGGTTACACATCACGTCCGGATTTGGGGTGACGCCGCCACGGTATCCAGCGAGAAGATATTCCACCACACGATCGCGGTACTCGTCCATCAAGCTGAGAATTCGAAACTCGATCCCGAGATAATCACAAACAGCCCTCGCGTCCCGAATGTCCTCCTCCCAAGGACAGTCGCCAGGCAACTGCTCCTCATTCGTGAAGTTTTTCATGTAAGCGCCCACGACTTCATGCCCTTGCTCAAGAAGAAGGGCTGCGGCAACCGAGGAGTCGACTCCTCCAGACATAGCAGCTAAGACACGGGCCATCGGGCGGCGAATGTCGGCTACCTCGAGAGTTTGCGCAAGTCGCAGCAGCGGGAGCAATTCAAGGCGCGTCCCCGTCTCGACCGGTGGCGAACTGCATTACGGCCTCTTCGCTGAGTTCATCTCGGTTGAGCACGCCGGAAAGTCGCCCCTCATGCATCACCAGTGCCCGGTCAGACATTCCCAGGATTTCCTCCATCTCGCTGGAAACAAAGAGGATGGCAACACCCTGTTCCGCGAGCTGTTCCACCAGCGCATAAATTTCCCGCTTCGCCCCGATATCGATCCCACGGGTGGGTTCATCCAGCAACAAGATACCCGGTTTCATCGCCAACCATTTCCCAAGGACGACCTTCTGCTGGTTACCACCAGAAAGATACCTCACGACCTGCCTCGAAGAAGGAGTCTTGATTTGCATCTTCTTTATCATGCCCTCGGTGATATTTCTCTCCGCCTCAAAATTGAGCCGTCCCGCCTTCTGATCCCGTCCAAGAGAAGCAAGGCTGAGATTCTCCGCCACTGCCATCTCAATAACGAGGCCCTGTTGCTTACGATCTTCGGGAACAAACGCCATCCCATGAGCAATGGCGACACTCGGATCCGTAACCGCCAGCGTTTTTCCGCCAATCGCTATCTCACCCCCCAGAGCTGGATCAATTCCGAATAGAGTCTCCAATAGTTCCGTTCTCCCGGCACCAACTAACCCTGCCACGCCAACGATTTCTCCGGCTTTGAGATCGAAAGAAATTTCCTCATCCGGATAGAGTGTCGTTCGGACCTTGCGAGTAGAAAGCATCACCTCTCCCGGTTCCTGAGGTTTATGCGAATAGAACTGGGATAAATCCCGCCCCACCATCAAACTGACCATGGCGTTGTGATTGATTTTATCGCGCGAAAGCTCTCCTGCATTTTCACCATCTCGCAAGACAACGACGCGATCGGCGAGTTCTTCCACTTCCCCGAGACGATGAGAGATATAGATGATCGCTACACCGTCGTTTCTCAGTTCCCTTACAACTTTAAATAGGCGTTCCGTCTCCCCTTGCGAAAGACTGGAAGTCGGCTCGTCCATGATAAGCACTTTGGCATTTATTGATAGAGCCTTGGCAATTTCGACAAGCTGTTGTTTACCGATCGAGAGGTCCTTCACTAGCATCGCCGCCGAAACGTCGAGACCGACACGCTCGAGAAAGACTGCCGCTTGTTCCGAGATCGCCCTTTCATCAATCACACCAGCTTTACGAGGCTCGCGTCCGAGAAAAATATTCGCCCCTACGGTCAGGTTGGTAGCCAAATTGAGTTCTTGGTGTATCAAAGCAATACCCAAGCCAAGACCCTCATCTACCGAGCGAATAGAAACCGTCTCACCGCCTACCTGAATCTCACCCTTATCTGGCGCCTGAACCCCGGCAAGGATCTTCATGAGAGTGCTCTTGCCGGCACCATTTTCTCCCAGCAGAGCAACGACTTCCCCAGCCGAAACCGCAAACTGAACCCCCTTGAGTGCTCTCACACCGGGGAATGATTTTTCGATGCCTCTGACTTCCAGCAAGGATGACATGGCGCAAAGGCTACCAAAGCTCACATGCCCTTCCAGCTTTTTTCAGACCTTTGCTGGAATTGTTCAAAAGAACTTTTAGGATCTTGCTCTGTGAGCCCCCGCCCTGCTGTTACTCTCAAACCTCGCTACTACCTCGACCATTTCGAGGAGATGCTCGAATTTGTGCTAACAAGATATCCGCATGTCATCGCCGACGGCCATCGCCGTTTCGCAGAAAGCTTTCAAGCTCTGAACCTCGACGCACGCTGCCTCTACGTTCGATTGGTCAATCGCAAAGGAAATGTCTTCCTGCGCGATTACCTGCACTACGAGGAAATTAATGATATCTCCAGCGCCATCAATGAGCTCCGGGCAGCAGATTTTGTGCGTTCGGTGCATCCCAGCGACTACCGAGACCTTCTTCGTATTCACACCCGCGATACGATCGCCAAACGAATTCGTCAGCATGTATTCCCCCCCGATGTTAAGCTCCCTCGTCTTAGTAGCGCCCGAAAAGCAGAGCTGATTGATTTTTCAATGGCTGAGCTGCCCTTTGAAGAGATCTGCACTTCAGGAACAGTCGATCCTTTTTTTGCTCAGGCAAAAACCGAAGAACTCGGTTACTTTCTTTTCCTCTATTTCGGACGACTTCAATCTAGTTTAAACGAGTTCGCCTTGAGAGATCTCGGCGTCATGAAAACCCTCGAATTCAAGCAGGAATTCAAGCCCCGATTCAACTCACTTGAAATCGCTCTTGCCGCCTATCACTATCATAAAATACTCCAGGAGCTCTACGAGGCTTCCGCAGACCGTATTGAACAATTCATCGCTGATGCGCCCGAATGGCCGACTAACGACGATATGGAAATCACGACCCTTCGCGGGCGTGCTATAAACAAACTTGGCACGTGGCTCGAGCGGCACAACGACCCTCGCGCCCTTGCCATCCACCAACTTTCCGACCAATTTCCTTCCACTGAACGAACGGTGCGCCTCCTAATGAAAGAGGGGCGAAGCGGAGAAGCTTCTGTCCTTCTCTCTCGGTTAATCGAAAATCCCTCTTGCGATCAGGAGCTCCTTTTTGCTGAAGACTTTTATGAACGAAAATTCAACAAAAAAAAGGTCGGCCGCCTGACATCACTACTCCGAGAATCCCCAGTTGTTTTCATCGACGAATCCCAACGAAATTATCCCGAAGGCGCTGTCATTCGTTTGCTGGCAGGCCAAGGGACCGAAGCGTGGCATACCGAGAATGTGATCTGGTCCCAGCTCTTCGGACTCACCTTCTGGGATCTCCTCTTTAGCGATGAAAATGTCGTGATCCACAACCCGTTTGATCGAATATCGAAAGATCTCGGAACAGGTCAGTTTTACCAAAATCACAAGAACGCGATCGAATCGAAGCTCGCAGAATTCGCCACCCCGAACTCCGTGATCGAGCAGCTGCATGAGACGTTTAACTCTCATCACGGTTCGCCCAATCATTTAGTTTCTTGGTCAGACGACCTTTTTGCGCTGACAACACGCCTTGTCCAACTAGCTCCTCATGGCGCGCTCGCACACGTCCTTAGAGACCTCACTCAGCAATGGCAAGCGCGACGAAACGGATTTCCTGACCTCATGATCATCGAAAAGAATCAAGTGCGCTTTTCTGAAATTAAAGCTGAAGGCGATTCGCTCCGTCGCAATCAACTGGCTCAACTGGAACGTCTCAAACGAGCTGCCTTCCCTGTTGAAGTTATGCGGGTCGAATGGATTGTCGATCCTGAGCAAGACTACGTGGTGGTCGATGTGGAGACCACCGGGGGCAATACGCAATGGAACCGTGTTACCGAGATCGGAGCCGTCAGGGTTCGCAACGGCGAAATAATTGAAGAATGGTCTTCCCTCATTAATCCCCAACGCCGAATTCCAAGTAAGATCGTTTCCCTGACGGGCATTACCGATGACATGGTCGCAGAGGCTCCCGTCTTCGCTGATATTGCCGACGAGTTCCGCGCATTTCTTGAAGGAGCTGTTTTTGTCGCGCACCGGGCAAAGTTTGACTATGGCTTCATCAAGACTGAATATGAGCGGATCGATCAGGAGTTTCGGTGTCCTACCCTTTGCACCGTAGTTGAAACGCGGCGTCACTTTCCCGGGCTACCCTCCTACTCTCTCGCTAATCTCAGTAATCATTTTAGAATTGCCTTAAACAGTCATCACCGAGCTCTTTGCGACGCCAGAGCGACTGCTGAAATTCTGCTCAAGATTAACGAGAAGCGAATGACACAGCAAGAAAAGTAGACCAGACCATTTGCACAAAAGGCGTGCAATTCGCTCTCCATCAAGCGACAATAAAAGGAGGTGTTCCCATTGCACCGCAACTAACCCTGTGAACTTTTCGAGTGGACCCTGTTGAATCATCAGAATCACCCCAGCCTCTAATGGCTTCGGCTCACAATCTGTGTTTTCGCTACCAGAAACCACTCGTTCTCGAAAACGTGAATTTCCAGATTCGCAACGGAGAGTCGCTCTGTGTTATCGGGCCCAACGGTGGAGGCAAGTCGACTCTCCTAAAATTGATGCTTGGACTGCTCGAACCAACCCAAGGAGAACTGAACATCCTCGGCAAAGCGCCTCTAAAGGCACGTCCTGAAGTCGGATATGTCCCTCAAGCGATGCGTTTTGATCCGCTCTACCCCATCAGCGCTCTTGATATCGTTCTGATGGGCCGTCTCGGTCAACTCAAAGTAGGTCACTACTCAAGAGCGTGTCGGGAAGCGGCGATGAACGCTCTCGAGGAAGTTTCTCTCGCCGACTTAGCTAAAAGGCCTTTTTCCGATCTTTCCGGAGGACAGCGGCAGCGTGTTCTAATCGCCCGTGCCCTTGCCTGCGCACCCAATCTTCTCTTACTCGATGAACCCACTGCTAACATTGATCTCTCAGTCGAGGAGAAGCTGCTCGATACTCTGTCTCAGCTAAAAGAAAAAATCGCTATTCTTCTCGTTACCCACGATCTCGATCTCATCGCAGCCGTGGGTGATTCCGTGCTCTGCGTCAATCGCCGGGTTCATCGCCATACCCTTCCCCTATCTGGCGAGGTGATAAAGGAGATTTACAGCGGGACTCAACGCCTCGAACACGATCGTCAGACCCGCCACAGCCAAGGAGACCACTCCGCCTGCCAACATGACTGAATTCATCGAGGCCGTTCAGACTATCCCCCTGATTCGATACTCCCTTCTCGCGGGAATCGTCTCCGCTTTCACTTTTGGCATGGTTGGATCCTTCGTTGTGACACGCCGCATCAGCTACATAGCAGCAGCAATCGCACACAGTATGCTGGGAGGTATCGGGGCAGCATTTTACTTCGGGCGCAGTTGTGATATTGCGTGGCTCACTCCCATGCTTGGGGGACTTATTGCCGCTCTACTCTCTGCCGCAATCATTGGTTGGGTGAGCCTCAAAGCGAGTGAACGGGAAGATACCATCATCAGTGCAATCTGGGCCTTCGGAATGGCAGCAGGCATTCTTTTTATTCACTACACTCCCGGCCAAAAACCCAATCTAGAGAGTTATATTTTCGGAAATATCCTCGTGACCTCAGGCAGCGACGTGACGGCCACATTTGCCCTTGGATTGCTCGTGCTGATCCTCGTCGCCCTTTTTTATCACAAGCTTGTTGCGGTCTGCTTTGATGAAGAATTTGCGCGGTTACGAGGGATTAATTCCGGCGCCTATTTTCTACTCATTCTCGCGCTCACTGCAATCAGCATGGTCCTGATGGTTCGAGTCGCAGGCATCATCCTTTCTCTCGCCTTACTCATCCTGCCTGCCGCAACTGCGTCGCGTTTTTCACAACAACTCTGGGTCATTATACTCGCCTCAATCACCCTGACACTCATCTACAATACCTGCGGTCTCGCCATGAGCTTCCAACTAAATGTTCCCACGGGACCCTTCATTGTTCTATGCGCCGCGGCAGTCTACGGAATCTCTTTTCTCATCAAGCGCAATCGGGCCTGACTAAAATCGCTCTGGATCTAACCTCACGTCGGCAGCCTGGCCTGCGACCAAGTCGCGTATCAGCCTCCCCGTCACCGGCCCAAGGCTGAGCCCAAGCATAGCGTGCCCCGTTGCGACTGTCACATTACGGTAGCGCTCAACAGCCCCCACATACGGCAGGCCGTCCGGAGAACAGGGGCGCAATCCCGACCACGCTTTCAGCCCTTCGAAGTCATCAAAGGCATAGGCAGGAAAAACCTGGCAAAAAGAATCAATGATCCCACTGAGTCGAACCTGATCGACAGAGAGATCATCACCACAAATCTCCATCGTTCCGGCAACCCTCAAACGCCTCCCAGTAGGAGTGACGGCAACCCGACCTTCTTTCAGCAGGTAACAGAGTTGCGGTAGCTCGTGAGGCTTCGTCAGGGTGAACGAGTAGCCCTTTCCACCCTGCACCGGCAGATTAAGTCCCAATCGACTGGCGAGACAGGGGCTCCAAGCCCCTCCCGCAAGAGTCACCCCACTCACTTCGATTTCATT
>DCQY01000112.1 GCA_002323995.1 Akkermansiaceae bacterium UBA1506
GAAACCAACCGCCTTCCCTTTGACCTTCCTGAATGCGAAACCGAGCTCGTGGCCGGCTATCACACCGAATACAGCTCGATGAAGTTCGCATTATTCTTTCTCGGAGAATACGCGGCTATGATCATTGGCTCGGGTCTCGCCGTGACTCTTTTCTTTGGTGGCTGGAGCCTCCCTTTCGGCTGGCTTACCCCGGAAAGCGCCGACGCCAAAGTCCCCTTCTGGCATGGACTAATTCACATCGGAGTTTTCTTCGGCAAAGTTATCCTATTTATCCTTTTCTTCATCGCGGTGCGGTGGACACTGCCCCGCTTCCGCTACGACCAGCTCATGAGACTGGGCTGGGTGGTCTTCTTTGAACTGGCTCTAGCCAACGTGATTCTTACCGCCTTGTTGCTAATGTGGCTCAAGTAACTCCAACCATATTCCGAACCATGGCCATTGTCGTTGATCGTCCTAAATTAAAGTGGTGGGAACACCTCTATCTCCCTGCGCTAGCCAAAGGCCTGCGCATCACTCTTGGTCACTTTTTCAAAATGCTCCGCGGTAATACCGAAGTTACCATGCAGTATCCTGAAGAGAAGTGGGATGCCAATTTGCCAGATTACTATCGCGGTGCGCCTGCACTGGTGACCGATGAACAGGAACGCGAACGCTGTGTCGCGTGCCAGCTCTGCGAATTTATCTGCCCGCCGCGTGCCATCACGATCAAGCCGGAAGAGATTCCTTCCGATGACAAATGGGCAAAAGTGGAAAAACGTCCTAAAACTTTCGATATCGATATGATCCGCTGCATCTATTGCGGATTCTGCGAGGAGGTTTGTCCAGAGCAAGCCATCTATCTCCGCAAGGACTATGCCATCACCGGCACCAGTCGTGGGGAAATGGTCCACGATAAAGAAAAGCTTTATGAAATTGGTGGCGTTCGCGTCGGCTTGGTGAACAAGTGGAACGAACTCAAGTAGCGGGGCGGCTGAAGAGCCCGAACTTATAAGAATTTAACCGAATCGCCTACTCTGGATGACTTTCTTTTTCTTCATCTTCGCCGCCATGACACTGATAGGCGGCATCGGCGTGGTGGTGAATCGAAACCCGGTTTCATCCGCCTTCTCGATGATTATCTCATTTCTCGGTCTGGCCGCGCTGTTTATTCAGTTGGATGCCTACCTTGTGGGCATTCTCCAGATTCTCGTTTATGCGGGGGCTATCATGGTCCTTTTCCTTTTCATCATCATGCTGCTGGATATTCCGAAAGCGGAAAATAAACGCTTTCCGGTATTTACGCTGGGTACCTCGATCGTGGTCGTGGTCAGTTTTGCGACCCTCATAGTCACAGTCATCACGCGTAGTGAAGTTGGTTCAGCGAAGCTTCCTCCCATCGACCCAGTGAAGGGAACAGGTAACTCCGACGTCCACCGAATCGGTGAACTTCTTTTCAGCACTTACTGGTTCCCAATTCAAGTAGTCGCAGTGCTTCTGCTAGTCTCTACGGTCGGCGTGGTCGTGCTCAGTAAGAGAGAACTGAAATAAGACACTTTTTTGACGAAATGGATTCAGCGCTCACCTTAGACCACTTCCTTATTCTCAGCGGATTGCTATTTGTAATCGGTCTGGCAGGCGTGCTGGTTCGCCGCAATCTCATCATCATCTTTATGTGCCTAGAGCTAATGCTCAGTGCCGCCAACCTAACCCTCGTTGCCTTCTCAAGATTCAACGTTCAGGAAGGTCAGCCCAACTACGAAGGCCACGTTTTACTCTTCTTTATCATCACTGTTGCGGCTGCTGAAGTGGCCGTTGGCCTCGCCATCATCGTTGCTCTTTTCCGTTCACGGGAGACCACAGATGTCGGAAAGCTCAACACGATGAGAAATTAAAAACCGCTTTTCTGACTGACCATTTCATGGATGTGACTACCACTGCCTGGACCGTTTTGTTGTTGCCTCTCATCGTGGCCATCTCAATCTTACTCGGGCTGAAGCGCTGGTCTGGCCTTGCTTCACTAGTGTCGACCGGTTCTGCGCTCATCACCTTATTCCTATGCATCCGGCTGACTGCTGGTGAAGATCTCGTCGCCACATCTTTCGCGTGGATCGACATGGGTGAAGCGCTGAGAATTGATATCGGATTGACTCTCGATAATCTCAGTCGCGGAATGATGCTGATCGTGACCTCGATCGGTTTTCTTGTTCACCTTTTCTCCCTCGCATACATGAAGGATGACGCCGGCAAGTCACGCTACTTTGCTGGTCTTTCCCTCTTCATGTTCTCAATGACGGGCATCGTCCTCGCGGACAACTTCATCATGATGTTCATCTTCTGGGAACTCGTCGGAGTGAGCTCCTACATTCTCATTGGCCATTGGTTTGAAAAGGCTTCCGCTGCCGATGCAGCAAAAAAAGCGTTTCTTACCAACCGAATCGGTGATTTTGGTTTCATGATCGGCATCCTGATGGTCTGGACCCTCACAGGCTCAATCTATTTCAACGAGATTGCCGGTGCCGTTGGGGGTATTGAAAACGCCAAGTTGCTCAACATTGCCGTCCTTTGCGTCTTTTGCGGCGCAATTGGCAAGTCGGCCCAATTGCCTCTTCATGTCTGGTTACCAGACGCGATGGAGGGTCCCACGCCGGTGTCCGCTTTGATTCATGCGGCTACGATGGTCGCCGCTGGTGTTTTCATGCTGGCTCGCGTCACCTTCCTCGTCGAGAGCGCAGAAGTGGCCGCCACTCTTATTACTTGGATCGGGGCCGTCACCGCTCTTGTTGCTGCGCTGATGGCCCTTCAACAAAACGATATCAAGCGCATCCTTGCTTATTCTACGCTTTCACAACTTGGCTACATGATCATGGCTCAGGGCATCCATCATGGAAGCGGCGCCGGCATGTTCCACCTTTATACCCACGCCTTCTTTAAGGCGCTTCTTTTTCTCGGTTCCGGCGCTGTGATCTATGCCTGTCACCATCAGCAGGATATCTGGAAGATGGGCGGTCTTCGCAAGAAGATGCCCATCACTTTTATCACGTTTGTCATCGGCACGGCCGCTCTTATCGCAGTGCCTTTTACATCAGGATTCTGGAGTAAGGAAGCCATTCTTGAAGCTGCCCATCACGAGAAGCTTTGGGGGCCTTACACAATCGCGATCATTGTCGCATTTCTCACTCCTTTCTACATGACTCGCCTCGTCATCGTCACTTTCTTCGGAAAGCAGCGCACCGAAGACGCCGGTCACGCCAGAGAGGTTGGACCGACCATGTGGCTACCGCTAGTTCTGCTCGCTTTCATGGCCATTTTCTCGGCCTACGACTTCCTAACCGGGCCACTGATGGCTAACGGCCACGCTGACTTCGAGCATCTCTTTGGCCACTTCGGTATCACGGCAACACTTTCTTTAATCGGCCTTGTTGTCGGTGTGAGTAGCGCCATCTACTTATACAAAGGCAAAGACAAAGAACCGGTTTCAATTCCTCCCTTCGCCAATCGCTTCTATGTTGACGAGATTTACGGGAAAATCGTTGCCATCTTTCAGGACGGTCTTGGGAAGGTCTGCGATCTTCTCGACCGCTACCTCATCGAACCAATCATAGCCCGCTTCCCCGCCATGACCGCGATGACCGCGGGATCTATTCTTCGCATCTTCCAGATGGGCAATGTGCAGACCTACGCCTTCATGTTCGCCATCTCCGTCGTGGCTCTCATCATCTTTCTTATTTCCTGACTAACCCTTTCCCCGGACAGCCGTGAGTATTCTCGAAATTATCGTTTTCCTTCCACTCCTCGCCGCATTGGCAATAGGAATGGGAGCTCCTGCCCGCTTCACTGCCCTTAGCACTTCGATGCTGGTGCTCATTATGAGTCTGGTATCCGCCATCCAATTCAGCACGAGCATTGAGGGAACCCTGCAGATGGTCTCAACAAGGCCACTGCTCGAGCTTGCTGGCTTCCCATCCCTCAGCCTTTCGTTTGGTCTCGACGGAATTAGCCTCGTTATGCTTCTGCTTTCCGCTATCGTGATGGTAGCAGCGGTCCTTGTTTCACCCAAGGAAGCGGAACTTGAGCGCCATCCACGCCTCTACTACCTCTCCCTTCTTCTCATCGGTGGAGGCGCTTTGGGAGCGTTCTGCTCAACTGATCTTTTCTTCCTCTACGCCTTCCACGAACTGGCTCTAATCCCGACATTCCTCATGATCGGTATTTTCGGAGCGGGGAGTGACCGGCTCAAGACGGCCTGGACTATCACGATCTATTTGGGAGTAGGGTCCTTGGTCCTGCTGGTTGGTCTTATTCTTGCTGTCAGTGGACTGGGCGGTTCAACCTTCAACATCGAAGAACTAACTGCATTGGCCATTGAAAACCCAATGACATCGCAAATGCAAAACTGGGTCTTCTTCCTCCTCCTGGTTGGCTTTGGTATTCTTGTCTCCCTTTTCCCGTTTCACAGCTGGGCAGCCCCGGCTTACGCCGCGGCTCCCACTCCGGTCGCCATGCTGCACGCCGGCGTTCTAAAGAAGTTTGGCCTCTATGGAATCATTCGCGTGGCCCTCCCTTTTGCTCCTTCAGGTGCGGAATCTCTCCTCAATGTCATCCTGTTCCTCTTGCTTGGAAACATCATTTACATCGGACTGGTCACCATCGCCCAGAAGTCACTCGACCGCATGCTGGGTTACTCCAGCGTGATGCACATGGGCTATATCTTCCTCGGCCTAGCCGCAGGAAATGAATTGGGCATGTCGGGTGCCGTGCTGCTCATGTTTGCGCACGGCATTTCGATCGCCCTTCTTTTTGCTATGAGTGGCTGGCTCCGAGAGAAATACGGAACCCTCGCTTTTGACAAGCTTGGTGGTATCGGTAAACAGGTCCCTAAGCTGACCCTTATCTTTGGATTTGCGGCCTTCGCCTCAGCTGGGCTTCCTGGTTTCGCCAATTTTGCCGCAGAGGTTGAAGTCTTCATCGGAGCCTTCGCTGGCGCGGAAGATGGTTTCGGCTGGATTCAGTGGGCAACGATCATTTCACTCTGGGGCGTGGTCATTTCTGCGGTTTATATGCTTCGCGCCTATCGCTCGATTTTTATGGGCCCCATTCCGAAAAAGGTCGAAGCACCGGACGACGTTGGTTGGGGCACTCGTCTCCCGCTCCTAATCCTCCTCGCCGCACTCATGGCTGTGGGATTCGTTCCTGAAATTTTGAATCAATACATCCGCCCTGCCGTCGTGATGATACTCACCACCATTGGGTGAGCTTCTCTCTATTTTTAATTTTCTACTGATTTAACTTTTCAATCTATGCCGGTTTACTTTCTGGAAATCATCGTTGTCGCCCTTGGCCTACTCATGCTGATGGTTGATGCTTTTGCCAAGATAGAAGATAAGCGCTCCATCGCCTGGATCGGTATGGTGGGCCTGCTCATTGTTTTCGGCCTCCTTTTTGCCGTGAATTGGCCGGAGTCAACCGACGGCGCTTTCTGGCAGTTTTATTCTGCCAACGACCAGATTTCTCTTTTCTACAAGGGAATTGCGGTCATCACTACCATCATTGTTCTGATCATGGCTGTAGACTTTCGTCACATCGTCGTTGCTCAGACAGCTGACCCCGAAAAAGGCGCCCATCCCCAGTCTGGCCTCGGAGAGTTTTTCGCCCTTCCTGTTTTTGCCTGCGCTGGTCTTATGCTAATGGCATCAGCAAACAATCTCGTCAGTATCTTTGTCTCATTAGAGACCGTGACGATCACTTTTTATATCCTCGTGACTTACCTGAGGCGCAACGTCGGTTCTCTAGAAGCCGGTGTTAAATACCTGATCCTCGGTGCGCTTTCGACTGGTTTTCTCGTCTACGGTTTCGCTTGGTTGTTTGGTATCACAGGTAGCATGCAACTCTCTGAAATCGCTTCATCCCTTGCAAATCCTGAATTCAATTCTGCTGCTGCGCTTTTTGCGTTTGCCCTCATTCTAGTGGCGCTTGCTTTCAAAGTAGGTGGAGCTCCTTTCCACTTCTGGATACCTGATGTCTATCAGGGTGCACCAACTCCCATCACAGCGTTTCTCTCAGTGGGTTCTAAAGCAGCAGGCTTCATCATTTTTCTGCGACTGATTGGCCCATTCCTAGCCAGCGACGTTCTCGCCGAGAAAGTCTGCCTAGTTCTTGCCATAATCGCCGGTATTACCCTCATCATGGGCAACTTAGCTGCCATGCCGCAAAAAAACTTTAAGCGACTCCTCGCTTATTCAAGCGTGGCTCATGCTGGATTTCTTCTTGTGGCACTGGCATCTGCCCCCACCAAGAGCTCAGCGGGCAGCCTTTCACCGGCGGTGGTGGTGACCTTTTACCTTGGTGCCTATCTCTTAATGACTTTGCTGGCTTTTCTTGTGGTTACGACCGTACGAAATAGCATCGCGGGTGAGGAAATCGACTCTTATAAGGGCCTTGCCAAGCGCTCCCCCTTCCTTGCATTCACGCTGATTATTGCGATGGCTTCACTGGCCGGAATCCCACTGACCGCTGGATTCTACGGGAAGCTTTTTGTCTTCAAGATCGCCGCGGATCAGGGTAATTGGACACTTCTCATCATCGGCCTGATTGGTGCCGCTTCCGGCTTCTACTATTACCTCAAGATCGCAGTACCAGTATTCTTTGCCACGGCTTCGGATAAAGATAGCGGCGAGGAGATTTCCAGCATTCCGGTGAGTGCACCCGCGCGGGCTGCCATGGTTGTCCTAACGGTAGCCATTATCGCCGCGGGCGTGAATCCTAATCTGATCATCATGCTATTCTCCTGATCGTTAAACGTCACCCGAATCTGCCACTTAAATCCGGGCCAAATTACCCTCGCGAAATCCAATGGCTGGTTAGTTGACTCCCGGTGCTTTCTGCAGTTCACGAAACACGCGTGAAGAAGAGCGACTCGGTTGCGCATGATGAATCTCAGATTTAGCAGTTGGCTCCCGACCATTCACCACGGTCATATTTTCGACCCGAAAAAAGGGCAGCCCACTGTATAATGCCTTCAACCGATTTCCGACTCCGACAGGAAAATCAATCGATGGTCCCCGCCTCAACAGGGAATCCGCTGCAAATGACTGAAGGCGGGAATAAAACAGCAGGCCCAGTGATGCACAGTTCTTCCTAAAAGGACGAAAGCTTCCGGCCGCGTGCTGTATCCCTCGCTCATTAAAGCTGCGCAGGAGAGTGACTTGCGATTCCGTCGTTGGAAGAAACCACAAATTGACCCAGCAATTCCTGTACTCAGTCTGAGTATAAAGCCAGTCGTAGAAGTTCTGCGTATCGCTCGTCAGACGAAGCTTATTGTGGAGGTTCAGCGCTTCAGTCACTCTCGGTCGACGATCAGTATACCAGGGCGCACGAAAGTCGAAAACCAGATCCTGCTCCGCATCGCCGCCAATCTCTCTCAATCCAAAGCAGAAATGTCCGTGATTAACTCTCCCGTCACCCTTGTCGTGGTGGAGGTTGATAATAACTAGATGATAGCGACTACTAGCACTCTCCGGAACTCCCATCCTTACATTCCACCATGCGTCCTCTTCAAGTGAACCTGTCGACTCTTCAACCAGTCGCTTCGAGGCGATAGCAACAAAGCGATCCTTCTCCATCGGGATCAACTCCCTCATGTTCATACGTTCCTCGTATCGCGTCCGCCGATTAGCTTGGAGCACCAACTGGTAAAACCTGACTGCCAACGCTTCTGCCGCTAACTGATTCGCACGCTCGACTGACAATGCCTCCCGAGAACACACTACCACCCCGGAAGGCTGCGAACCTCTCATCATCCCATCGTAGGCGTTGTAGCGACCCGCTCCATATACCAGCGCCGATTCTTTGAAAACGAATCCACTCCGTTCCTTGATAACCGGATTCCCAAAGAGGGCTTCAAAAGCAGGCGGCCAATTGAACGCATCATCGGCACGACGTCCTTCAGCACCCGTGGTGTGAAGTATCGGGACAAGATTCAGCATCACACTGAAAACCGTAAGCCTTAGAAACATGAACTAACCCTGATTGAATACTCTGGTCGCCTTTCTATTCAAGTGTAGAAACATTAAAGCGCAGATCACAAATTTGATCGCGCTATTGATCGGATAGATTTCGTCATTGACCTTAAAGCCTCCCATGAGCGCCCGAACTACCCTGTTTTTAACGGCCCTATTCGGCTTTATTTCCCTTGGTCGCGCCCAGGATCAAGCCCACCTCAATATCGATTCACCCTTCGGGAGTTTCGTTGAAGAGGGTTTTCCTTTCTTTGGCCAGACTCTTGACGCTCGCGAATTCGGGGAAAGTCCTGAGCCGGATAACGTCACGCCACGTGGTATCATCGTAAAAATCGGCCATGGTTACTACGGCTGTTTTGACCCGGACCTTCTTCGCTGGTCACTGATCTGGCGAGAGAACGATGAAGGCGAATACCTTAAGATGGACGGTATGGGGCCGGGAAGTTATCGTCTCCCGAATCGCAAAGCACCGTCCGGACAGGAAAGCCTGCCGAAACCGATTGGCACGATTCTCACATCTACACCTGCTCTTCCGGGCGTTGGAGTTGATGAGTCCGCTTTAAACAAAGACCCCAGAGAACGTGGAATATCAGATGAGGGAGAGGTGGGGTTAGGTCCCATTCCTGAAACCATCGGACGATTTTCTGGTCTGCAAATCACGACGAGCGAATCGGGTGGACTCGGGGTTGCCATTAAATACACAGTTCTAAATACCGAAATCTCGGAAACACTCACGGCACTCCCCAAAGGTGGTCTATTTATCCGTAAGCTTTCGATCCAACCTCACTCTAATCCGATCTATCTGCGACTGAGTCATCGACACAAAGTTCGCGTTGAGATTGGAGGGATTCGTCGAGGTCTAGCAAGCGACTTCATAGTCATCCCTCCGGCAGACAGACCTCAATTGGTTGATATTATTTACTCAGATCAAGACCCTAATGGCGCAGCCTCAGCCTCAGCCTCAGCCTCAGCCTCAGCCTCAGCCTCAGCGACACGCCTTTGGCCTCAAACCGTCGAAAGTATAATAGAGCCAGGCACTTTGGAGGGGACATTCACCTTCGATGATATTGGTCTCCCCGTCCCCAACCCCTGGAAACGAAATGTCCGCTTATCCGGTCTCGATTTCTTTAACGACGGACGCGCCGCAATCTGCACCTTTGATGGCGATATCTGGATTACGGAAAGCATCGAAGAAAGCCATAAAACAGCGATTTGGTCTCGATTTGCAAGCGGTCTTCATGAGCCCAAAACTGTTTGTGTTGTCGACGACGAAATCTACGTTTCAGACCGTAACGGTATCACCCGCCTCCACGACACCGATGGAAACGGTGAAGCTGATTTCTACGAGAATTTCTCCAACGTTGTTGCTCAGACTGCCGAAACTCGGGAGTTTGCCATGGACATGGTAGCCACGCCCGACGGAGGATTTATCGTCGCGAAGGGTGGTCAAATTGGAAACACTCGCGGAAAGCTCAACGGGACGATAGTCAAGATTTCACCCGACGGACGATCCTACAACGTGATTGCCACGGGGCTGCGGCAACCCTACATCGGCTTGGATCCGGAGACCGGGACTCTGACATCCAGCGACCAGCAGGGCCACTGGAAACCGGCCACACCCATCTACCGCATCGAACCGGAGAAGTATTACGGATTCCAACCGGCGAAGTTCAAAGAAAATGCCGTTCACCCGGAACCCATTGCCCCACCGGAAATTTGGATTCCCCACTTCATCAATCAATCCGGGGCTTCCCAGATCTGGATGAAGGGCAACGCCAACATGGGCCCGCTCAACGGCTCGCTCGTCCACATCGGCTACAACCGCCCCGAAATCTTCAAAGTCTTTCTGAACGAAGAAAATGGGCAGGGAGCCATCGTCCCGCTTCTCTCGGGTTTTCCATCCGGTCTACTCAAAGGAGCTGTCCATCCCAAAGACGGCCGCCTCTACCTAACCGGCTTCGAAATCTGGGGGAGTTCCGGGGATCGAATCAGTGGCCTGTTTCGAGTTCGCCCCACGGGGCGGACCTCATGGATTCCCACACAGTTGCTAGCATCTCGGCGTGGCGTTCTACTCGAATTCAATCAACCGCTCGCACCCGAACTGGCTTTAGATCAATCACGTTATTCTGTTGATCGCTGGAACTACCAGCAGACCCACAACTATGGCTCCGGTAATTTTAAGCTGGACGGAGAACCCGGGCAGGAAACCGTCTCCGTCACCAGTGCCAAGCTCTCAAAAGATGGAAAACGGCTATTTCTTGGCCTCCTTGATATGAAGCCGTGTCACAGCCTTCGTGTCACTTATCGACTTCCCTTTCCCGACAACACCGCGGTCGAAAGCGCTTACTTTTCTTTGTGGGAACTTCCAGAGATAGACCTCACCACAAAAGGCTTTGCCGACAACGAGGTTGATATGATCTGGGATTCTCCACTCACCAGCACTGGAGAAAGAATTGAACCGTCTGCCGACCTCGGCAAGGAAGTGTCAATTCGCTACGGTTGCGTTGCCTGTCATGCGACTAACGAGAGCGATACTTCTCCACCTCCCACCACTTCGGGCGGAATCGGAGCTCAAATCGCCGTCGGCCCTTCCTGGATTAAACTCTGGAACTCAAAGCGCGAATTTACCGATGGTTCCTTTATAAAAAGTGCTGACGAAATCTACCTCCGCGAATCCATTCTTGATCCCGGAAGACGCGTGACTGTCGGCTACGAAACAGAAAAAACTGGTGTTGGCATGCCCTCGTATCTTGGAGTGCTTAAAGATCACGAAATCGACTCGATCCTCCTCTACATCAAGTCTTTGGGTAAAAACAGAGGTAAATAAGCGAACTTTACCTGTTTTGGCCGATAATGAAGGTGCCCCGAGGCCCGAAAACGGCTTGAACTCGGCCCCTTCCAAGGGAAGAGATATAGATTACGGTTATTTACCTACCCCCTGTAAAATCGAGATGCGAAAAGCCAAAGATCCAGATTCGGCCACCAACGCCGAACCGGCCTTCGAGGACGCCCTTGCCCAGCTGGAAGAGTTGGTGCGCGACATGGAATCCGATCAGATGCCTTTAGAAGATCTCATCAAAAACTATGAGCAGGGAACACAACTCTACCGAGTCTGCGAAAAGCGGCTCGATGAAGCTCGCGGACGCATCGAAATCATTAGAAAGAAGCGTAACGAGGAACACGTATTAGAACCCTTTGCCGAAGATTGTGCTACCGCGGATAAAAGCGGAGAAGAGCCTGACTCTGAAGCATCTCAGGAGAATGGAGAACTTTTTTGAATTTCCCGAGATCCCGACGGTGGATCTCCCCAAAGTCGATAACGGCGACGACTTGAAGAAGCTTCCCTTGGAAGACCTTCCCAAGCTCGCTGAAAACGTTCGACGGACGCTGATCAACTCACTTTCAAAGACCGGCGGCCACCTTGGCCCCAACCTTGGTGTTGTTGAACTCTCCATCGCTCTGCATCGCATCTTCAACACTCCTGACGACAAATTCGTTTTCGACGTAAGTCATCAAGCTTATGTGCACAAAATGCTGACCGGCCGCTGGGACCAAATCCATACCATTCGCCAATATGAAGGCCTCAACGGCTTCATGTTGCGCACTGAAAGCGACCACGACTGCTACGGAGCCGGACATGCCGGCACGGCTGTTTCAGCCGCATTGGGAATGGCTGCCGCCCGTGATCTTAAGGAAAGCGATGAGCACGTCGTAGCTGTCGCTGGAGATGCCGCTTTCACTTGCGGCCCAACCTTTGAAGCGCTCAATAATATCGCCGAAACTACGAAAAAGTTCATCCTCGTGTTGAACGACAACGAGTGGTCGATTGACCGCAACGTAGGTGCCATTGCCAAGTATTTTCACGCACTTCAGACCAGCTCGACCTACTCTCATATTCATGATAAGGCGGCTGAATTCGTCGAAAAGATCGCCGGTAAATCAGTCCGTACGATGGCCCACCGCGTCGAGCGCAGCGCCAAGAACCTGCTCTTCCCCAATGTTCTCTTCGAAAAATTCGGGATGCGCTACTATGGACCAATCGACGGGCATGATCTCGACCTACTCGTGAAAACGTTCGAATTTCTCAAAGAGCAAGAGGAACCAGTCATTCTTCACATTATTACCGAAAAAGGTCGAGGCTACGAGCCTGCCAAGGCAAACCCGATGAAATTTCACGGACTCGGGCCCTACAAATCCGAAACTGGTGAAACGCCAAACTCCGGCAACCCTACCTATTCGCAGCTCTACGGTCAGACTATCGGGAAATATGCCGCAGAGGATGAGAAAATCGTAGCAGTTACAGCAGCCATGCCCAATGGAACCGGTTTGGTTGAATTCCAAAAAATAGTTCCGGAACGCTATTATGACGTCGGTATTGCCGAGGAGCATGCCGCTCTCTTCGCTTGCGGGCAAGCTGTCCAGGGACTGAAGCCGTTCCTGACAATCTATTCAACTTTCTTCCAGCGTGCCTACGACATGGCCGTTCACGACATCGGCATTCAGAACCTGCCGATACGCCTCTGCATGGATCGTGCTGGATTGAGCGGTGATGACGGCCCGACTCACCACGGTTTGTTCGATATTGGATACATGCGCCACGTCCCGAACTGGATCTTCATGCAGGCGAAGGACGAAAGCGAGTTTGCTGACATGCTTTGGACAATGGCGAATTACGACGATGGTCCATGTGCAATCCGCTATCCGAGAGGAGCGGGCACCGGTGCCAAACCTAAGGCTGAGCCTGAGTTACTCGAGATCGGTAAAGCGGAAGTGGTCAGCAACGGCACGGACATAGCCCTCTTTGGCTTGGGTAATCTGTTCGAACTTGCCGAAGAAACTAAAGATCGCCTTGAGGATAAGGGGTATTCCGTTTCCTTGATTAATCCACGCTGGATCAAACCTCTCGATACTAACTGCATTGAACATTTCGCGAAGCTTTGCCCTGTGGTTCTGACATTTGAAGATCATGTGCTCCACAACGGCTTCGGAGCCGCTATTATAGAGCACCTCAACGATGCCGGCATCGACACGCCGGTGGAGCGTATCGGCTGGCCTGACGAATTTGTCGAACATGGGAAGGTAGACATCCTCCGCAGGAAACACGGCATCACAGTTGAAAACGCGGTAGAAAAAGCACTCAAGCACCTCCCTGCCCCTACCGAGCAGACAGCAATTGCGCGGTAAATTTTTCTCCTTCAGAAGCTATTCTAACGTCCTATTCAGAATAGACCGCTGCAGGGACTGAATTGGTCGGACCGATCCGCTTTGAATCTGTCCAGCGATCGCGGGGAAACGGTGCTCGAAGCTATCTTCTCTTCCCGAAAAGTTTCCGGCCTAACTTTTTAAAGGGATTGTCTTCAACATCAGGACTTGCCGTTGCCTCGATCGTCTCATTCTGATGCTGAATCGTGGGAACTCCCGATTCAGGAAATTCAATCGCAACAGCTTCGCCAACTTTCGAGCGGACATCTTCGTCATAGCTTGCGCTAAGCACCTCTTGATCATCACTCACAACGACAGGTTGAATGAAAATCATTAATTCCGTCCGCCGCGTGTCCACTTTTGTTTTCCTCACAGCTTGTCCAATCAGAGGAATATCTTTAAGCAATGGTATTCCAGATTCGCCCTCCTCATCCTGCTCAGAAATCAAACCACCAAGAATAATAGTAGACCGATTTGCCACAGTCACGGTTGTGTTTAATTCCTGTTTTCCGACCACCGGGACTTCGTTTTGGTCAATCACAGAGGTGCCCACAACCCGGTCATTGATCTGAACAATATCCAGAGTCACTTCGTTATTTTCGTTGATCGTTGGGAGCACTTCGAGTTTAAGAACGACTTCTTTGAAATCCACCGTGGAACGTATCGAGTTCGGGTTGCTTGTGTCAGTCACCGCGCTGTTAGCAAATGGAACTTCCTGACCACTCGTAATCTCAGCGCGCTTTCCATTCTGGGTATAGACGACCGGGCGGGAGAGAACGGTAAATCTGTTTGTCGCCTCCAAAGCCGAAATGATCACGTCAAGCGAATCTCCGATTTGCCCGTAGAGATTCAGACCAGAACTTGGACCAAACGGAGTTGTCGTGAGCATCGTAGAAAGATCGGCAATGCTGTTGTTCTGCGGCACATCAGTCCGGCTGTTGAAAAGACCGCCAGTGAAACCACCACGATTCGGGTCATCGCCATCCCAAGGGCGAAATCTCTGAATGTAGTCAACTCCAAGCTCAAACTCATCGTCGAGAACCAACTCACCGATCACCGTCGCAAGGTAGACCTGCACTGGCTTACGATCGAGGCGCTCAATCATATCAAGAACGATCTTCTCAGCTTCACCCGTGCCGATAATGATAATAGAATTGGACTGACGGTCGGCGATGATACGTGTTTTTCCAACGAGGACAGAAATCGGAGCAACGTCATCAATCGGAAAAGCAATCTGATCAGCTCGTCCTCCGATCTCGTCCGCAGCCCCGGCTTGAGCGTTCCTGTTTTGACTGGTCTGCGTCCGATTGGCTCCCGTCAACGTCGCTAACTGGGAGGAAGTCACCGGTGTGGGTCGCGACTGAATTTGGCGTCCACCGGGCAGCTGAGTTTGCCCCGTACCTGTATCCTGAAGAATATCGACGATAACAGGAAGGATATCGTTGGCTTTCACGTAGCGAAGCTTTCGTTCCACCGGATTATGATTATCGAGGGGATAATCAAATTCCTTGATCAACTGAAGGATGTAGGCAGCATCTGAAGGAGACGCGACCACCATGATTCGATTCAGTCGATCATCCGGGATTAGCTGAGCCGCAGGTTGGTCTGCAGTGCCCACCCCGTTGAAATTGCCGCCATCTCCACCGCGTCCGTTGGCCTGTTGCGACTTCGACTGCCCATTGTTGCCGCCCTGCTGCGGCTGACGGGGCTGACCCGAAATTGAACCGCTCAATTCAACCTGACGCTGCCGCTCTTCCATACGAGCGTCCATTGCTGCCTGAATTATCTGGGATACGATGTTCGCTTCAGCATATTCAAGCTGAACAAATTCGGTGATCAGTGGGGCGTCCTCAATCGGATGATCAATGATGGAACGCAAACGAATTAACTGGCGAACGATTGGTGAGGTCTCAGTGATGAGCAAACCTCTGGGATTGAGCACCGGAGTGATTCGGCCGAACTCATTCAAGACAATGTGATTTCCAAAAATGGTTGCTGCGTCTTCTGGGGACACGAACTCCAACTCCATAAAGAAGCCGACTAGACTTTCTCCGTCAGGCAACAGATTCGGGTCGGTGTAAATCACAACCCCTTCGCTGAAAGAAGGACTCTGGCCACCACCACGGCTCCCGCCGAGGAGCACTTTGACACTGACACCGTCCTCTTCGCTCATGATGACGTAGCCGTTGACGAGAAGAGCTGCTTCAATGAGCTGGATAGCCTCGTCGCGAGACACATCTGAAGGTGTAACGAGACTAACCTGTGGCCCCTCAAAAATAGAACTGTCCTTCACTAGTGGCTTGTCGATGAGACGCTCGTAGATATTGAGAATATCATTCACCGGATTGAGTGGGAATTGAAGATTCACCCGATTACCAATCGGAGCGCCGCCGCTCTGCAAGACTGATGGCGCCTGCCTTAGCTGGTTGTCTTCGCTGTCCTGACTATCGTCTTGGGCCACTGCCGCGGTGATCCATAAACTAACAGCAAGGATTAGTATGTTCCCTCTCAGGCCTCTGATGCTCCAGGGATTATGACTCTTTTCGCCACTCATTCTTGTGTTTATGCCCGTAGTCGCTAAGTAAAATTGATATCGGTTTTAACCCCGCAGGTATCCAATCGGTTCCAATTTTTTCGGAAATCGCGTCAACCGCGTCTTCTTTTACTCCATCGCGTCGACGCCCTCAACAGAAGAACACCACAATCTGCCCCGCATTTACGGAAAATTTGAAAACTCTTAAAACTCACTCGACTACGCTGGTGACGTCCCCATCCGCAAAGCGAGTTTTGAGACGGTCACCACCGGAAACCTTTTCAGCTTCCGTTACCAGTCTACCCTCTGAATCCATTGTCATCGAAAAACCGCGGCTCAGGACTGCTTCGGGACTCAAAGAACGCATTAATTCGCCGCAATGCTCCAACTCACTGCATGCTTCACCAATTCGCCCTTCTGCCAGCGTGTCAAATTGCTCAAGCAACAAATTTAGGCGCTCCGATCCACGGTCGATCATCTTCTCAGGCTGAATGGTCTTGAGAAGTCGCCTCACGCTATCCAGTGATGCGTTCTCGGTCTGAAGCTTCGAATCTGAAGCATTCTCCAACCTGTCGGCAAGATAATCGAGTGACTGAGACCAATTCTGAATTCTTCTTCCGGGCTCCCTTGCCTGTAATTCACGCAGCAAAGCGATCGACTGCTGAGAAAGACTTTCAAGTCGTCCTTCGACTCTTCCGCTAAGCAAAGCTCGCAGATGATTCAATTGCTTTTTGAGAGGCTCTCCATCCGGAGTAGCATTTTCAGCAGCCGCACTGGGAGTCGGCTCCCGTCGGTCGGCTACAAAATCCGCAATCGTAAAATCTATCTCGTGTCCTACTCCGGACATCACTGGAATAGTGGCGTCAGCGATCGCCCGCGCCACTATCTCCTCATTAAACGACCAAAGATCTTCGATACTGCCCCCACCCCTCGCGATAATAATCAAATCAGGGCGCGGGATTCCATCGCCGCTCTCGAACGAACGAATTCCTGCCGCAATTTCTTCGGAGGCCCCTTCTCCCTGAACCCTCACAGGCTGAATCATCACCTCAACCCACGGTGCACGTCGACCCAACACATTGATCATGTCCTGAATGGCGGCACCGGTTGGCGAAGTGATAATGCCGATCCGTTGCGGAAAAAATGGGATACGTTTTTTTCGGATAGGATCAAATAGCCCCTCTGCTTCCAACTTCTGTTTCAGGGCCTCAAACTTGGCCTGCAAATCGCCAAATCCCTTCGGCTGTATGACCTGCGCAATGAGTTGATACTGCCCGCGGGCTTCATAGACAGAGACATTCCCGTAGGCCTGAACCTGCATTCCATCTGAAAGAGGAATTCGGCTTTTCGAAGCCGCTCCGCGAAATAGAACGCACGAGAGCTGGGCACCTCCATCTTTCAAAGTGAAGTAGTGATGTCCCGAAGCAGGAAGTCGATGATTGCTAATTTCGCCTTCGATCCACACACCATTAAACTGGTCTTCAAGACTCTCGCGTATGTCGGCGGTAATATCGGATACGCTGTAAACTTTGTCGGACATCAAATTAGAACCTTTCAGCCTCTCATCGCGGTAATCGCACCCGCCATATCCTCAGCTCCAAACAAGGAAGTTCCAGCTACCATAACATTGGCACCATTTTCGCCAGCAATATGGACGGTTTGCTGTTCAATACCACCATCCACTTCAATGTGATAGGAAAGCCCATGCTCCTCACGATAGTCCCGAGCAGCAGAAACCTTGGGCATTGTCTCTTCTTCCATGAACGACTGACCACCAAAGCCTGGCACCACTGTCATAACGAGGAGAAGATCAATCTGATCTAAGTAAGGAACTACCGCGTCAAACGGCGTCGCTGGATTAATCGCCAAACCGCACTGCTTGCCAAAGTCACGAATAGCTCGCAAGGTCGCGGCAATATCATGTTCCGCTTCGACGTGCACAGTAATCCGGTCTGATCCTGCTTTCACGAACTGGGATATATACCTGTCCGGGTGGGTTATCATGAGATGTACGTCCAGCGTCAGTTCCGTATGTGGCCGCACTGCTCTGACGAATTGCGGGCCAAATGAGATGTTCTCAACGAAGATTCCGTCCATCACATCAAGGTGAACCCAATCAGCGCCAGCCTGATTAGCACGCTCAATTTCGCTTTTCAGAATGGCCCAATCGGACGCCAAAACCGACGGGGCGATGATTCGGGTGTTGCAGTCGCTCATCGTCAGGCATTATCTTCACTATTTAACACAACCGCAAAACTTTTGTCCCAACTTCTTCATTATGGTTAGCGAAATTCATGAGATACCCGAAAACAATGACTCGGCTCTCTCTGGCGAAGAAGATTCAGAATTAATCGATCTGGCTAGTGACACTTTCCTTATGGGGCAGGCGATGCGGCAAGCCCAGAAGGCATATCTTGCGGGAGAAGTTCCGGTCGGTGCAATCATCGTTCAGAATGGTTCTATTATTGCCCGGTCTCATAACCAAGTCGAAACACTCAAGGATGCGACAGCCCACGCCGAGATGTTGGCCTTGACTCAAGCACAGGAAGCATTGGGTGACTGGCGACTCACCGACTGTGACCTCTATGTGACCAAAGAACCCTGCCCAATGTGTGCGGGGGCCATCGTACACTGCCGAATTCGACGAGTTATCTTTGGTTGTGGTGATGCCAACGGTGGAGCTGCCGGTGGTTTTATCAACCTCCTCCAGCAACCCACTTTAAATCATTTCAGCGAAGTCACTCCGGGAGTTCTTCAGGAAGAGTCAAAGTATCTCCTCAAATCATTTTTTCTCGAAGCGCGAACCAAAAAGATGACTGGTCAGGGTGGAGAATCCGACTCACCATAATCATATCAATATGCGTTTCCAACATCTTGCACGCTATCCCGACATCGGATCTAATTCTTGCCTGCTTGAGCTAGGTTCGACTCGGATCGTATTGGACGCCGGAACCCACCCAAAGCACGTCGGTCGAGAGAGCCTTCCTTTGTTTGAGGAAATCGAATACGACACCGTGGATGCCATTTTTGTGACCCATCCTCATCTGGATCACATTGGAGCACTTCCCTGCCTGATGGAACAGCAGCCACATGCGGCAGTCGCGATGACCGAGGAAACTCGTGAAAGCGGTGAAGCGCTTCTCCACAACTCTGTTAATGTGATGAAATCGCAGAGGCGAGAACTTGGCGTCTCCGGGTATCCGCTCTACTCTCACAAAAAGGTCGATGAACTCGAACGCTTTTGGTTTTCGCGAGGCGTTGGTGAAACCTTTGCAGTCGGTCATGACGACAGAGTAGAATGTGAGTTCTTTCATGCTGGTCATGTTCAAGGCGCTGTAGGAATTCGATTAACGTGGGAAGGGAAAAACGTTTTTTATACCGGCGACGTTCACTTTGAAGATCAGACGGTCACCACAGCAGCTCAGTTTCCCAATGAAAAATTAAATACTCTCATCGTCGAAACCACTCGTGGAAATAACCCTCGTCCAGAAGGCTACACCCGGGAAAATGAGAAGCGACGTCTTGGCGAGACGATCACAAATGTCCTCGAGCGTAACGGTTCCGTCCTCATTCCGGTTTTCGCGTTTGGTAAAACCCAGGAACTGCTGATGATGCTGCATGAATTACGCGAGGAGGAAGTCATCCCGGTTGTACCGGTGCACATAGGAGGTCTCAGCACCCGAATGACCCAAATCGCGGATCTTTTTCGTGAGTCCCCCCGCCGTTCCCATCGTGGATTTCGAATACTCGAGGATTTTGAAGATCTTCAGATCCTGCCAAGAGGCCACCGAGAACCAGACTTTCACCCCGGCCGCATCTACGCCCTTTCAAGCGGGATGATGTCTGAGAATACGGTCTCAAACCGTTTCTCACGTCATATCCTTAAATCGCCAGAGCATGCCATTATCTTCGTAGGCTACGCGGATGAGGCGACTCCCGGAGGAAAAATCCTCGAGGCGGGTCAGGGAGGCAGAGTACAAATCGATGGGAGCCAGGAACACGAGACAGCCATCCAATGCGAGGTGCATCGCTTTGACTTTAGCGGTCATGCGCCTCCAAACCAGATCGCTGACTACGCGGTATCTTGTGACCCTGAGAATGTAATCTTAGTTCACGGAGACACTTCGGCAAAATCGTGGTTCCACCGCGAACTGAGTGAACGCCTTCCACATGCCCGGATCATCGTTCCAAAGCCCGGACAGAAAATCGACCTCAAGTAACTGCTAGGAGTCGATCTTTTTCTCGAGTGCCTTAACTCGCTTCAGGATTCCTCCAAGTTGCTTGATCCTCATGCTTTCGCGTCGGTCCTCTTTTAGCGGACGGGCTGGATAGCCAAAGTAGGTTCCTCCAGGTTCAGCGATCGACTGGATTACCCCAGATCGGCCTCCGAAGGTGACCTCATCTGCAATATTAAGGTGGCCGGCAACACCGCACTGGGCTGCGAGAGTGACATAATTACCGATTCGACTGCTACCGGAAATGCCTGTCTGAGCCACGATGATACAATGTTTCCCAATGATCACGTTGTGCCCAATCTGCACCTGATTATCAATCTTAGTGCCTTCACCGATTATCGTTTCTCCAAAGCGGGCGCGATCAATTGTTGTCGAAGCACCGATTTCTACATCGTTTTCTACACGAACGATTCCCAGCTGCTCAATCTTCTGGTGTCGGCCCTCGATAAATTCAAACCCAAACCCGTCGCCGCCGATTACCACCCCAGGGTGCAGTGTCACGCGGTCTCCAATAATACAACCCTCGCGGATGGTCACATTGGGACCAATCTCGCAACCCTCCCCCACGAATGCGCCTTCGCAGATGACCGCGCCGGAACCAATGCGAGTTCTTTTTCCAATAACAGCGCCAGCAGAGACGGTCGCATTCGCCAGAACGCTTACCTCTGATTCATTTACCGTGGCATCGCTTGCCACCGAGGCGGATTCGTGAATTCCCGGCGTAAATTCCGGAGGTTTAACGCCGTATTCACGGACAATTGCATCGAAGGCAACCACTGGATTATCGACCAGAACCACCGCCGTTGAGTCAGGTGCCGGTGCCTCTTCAACAGGAACAAGCACGAGTCCAGCTCGCGTCTCCTGTAGCTGATCAAGGTATTTGGTATTGCCAAAAAAGCTCACGCAACTCTCATCGGCCTGATCCAGAGAAGCGAAACTAGTGAGCACTGCCGCTGGATTCCCGCGCAGCAAAGTACCTCCTACCAAGGTCGTAATTTCGGTAACTGTCGTTTTCATCGGTTCTTCAATTCTGGTGGACACAAAAAAGCGGCGGGAAAACCGCCGCTCTCAAATTCACGAGTTCCCGTGTCACTCTAAATCAGGGTGAGGAAGTTGTCGTCGCGGGAGCAGCAGCGTTAAGTTTAGAGATCACCTCTTCGGTAAGATCCAACACGTTCTCCGAGGTATGAACAATCGCCTTATTTGCTTTCGGAAGAAAGGATTTATCAAAGACGAGGTCGAGACCTTGGGCGGTAACCACTGCATCGAGCACTCCCTTAATTTCAGCGACGAGAGATTCTTCCATCTCAGTGCGAGCCTGCATTACTTCAGCAGACGCCTTACGCTGGGCATCTCCAATCTCTTGGCCCTTGACAGCACGTTCCTGAGCGAGAGCCTGGAGTTGCTCGAGCGCATCTTTACGCACACTTTCATCTAGCAGAGTGTCGCGAGCTGTTTTATCAAGCTCGGTCATTTTGTTAGTCATCTGCTGATATGCAGCCTGATAACCGTCAAGGCTTTTGCGCTTCTCTTCGGCCATCGTGTTGATCTTTCCAACCTCGATGTCAGTCTTGTAATACTTGTTTAGTGCCTCCTGCATATCAACTACAGCGATTTTGAGATCCTGAGCGGAAGCGGTGAGACCTGAGACGCCAGCAGCGATGGCGATAGCGCAAAGAAAGGATAGCAGGTTGAACTTCATTTTAGATTTTATGTAGAGATATGTAGGTGTTGAGAACAGGCGATAGCATCGAACGTCGTGAAACCTTACAAGAAACGGGCCTAAGAGCGGTTTTCTTAGAGAATTTCGGGAATCGGTGGGATTAGAACTGAGCACCCATGGTGAATTGGAAGCGTCCGCCTTCATCATTAAAGGGGTCAGCCTGAATTGGGAACGCATAGTCCAATCGGACCGGAGCGCTGCCAAGAATAAACATGCGGACACCTACACCCCAATCAGAATTAACGCCGCCACCCACGCTACCGGCAGGGCCACCGCTTACTTCACCGATGTCATAAAACAGAGCGCCACGGATTTTCTCGACGATAGGAAGGGTAAGTTCAGCCGTTCCATACCAGGCCTTACTGCCTCCGAGCGCCTCAAGACTGGTTGGATCTTTGGGTCCAACGTCACGAAAATCAAAGCCACGCAGATTATTCGCACCACCAAGGAAGTGACGAGTGAAGAGGTGGTCTCCATTAGACGAATGCTGGTAGCGACCAATGAAGCTCACGATCGCATCGTAGGGCAGGTTGAAATATTTTGAACCTTGCACGGTGAAGATGTTGTCGTCGATGTCGCCGCCAAGGCCGACGAATTCGAAACCAGCAGACACCTTCGAACCAAGGCGTGGCAAAAAGACATTGTCACGTGTATCACGCACAACAGTGAGGCCAACAGAGCTCTTCATGAATTCGCCCGCTTCAGCCTGAAAAGCAGCCGAAGCGCTAGACTCGGGCGTGATTTCTATGTTTTCGCCGCGAAACTCCACAGATGCGTAAGTGAATTCACCCACAGACTTCCTCAATGCAATCGCAGCACCCATATCAGTCTGGTCATACTGATCACTAAAAAAGAGGAGATCCCGATAGTAAGCTTCGGTCGTCAATGCGATAGGACGGCCGAAGGCCCAAGGTTCGGTGATGGAGATACTGTAGTCCTGTCGCTCACTTCCGGCACGAGCACTGAAGCGGAATCGCTGGCCGCCACCGGAGAATTTCCAAGGATCAAAAAGGTCGAAGTTGCTCTGAGTCACCTCAAAGAAACCGGTAAGACTGTCAATCGAACTAAAGCCAGCCCCGAAATTGATCGAACCAGTGGGCTTTTCAACCACACGAATAAGAAGATCTTTCTCGTCCAAGTAGCTGGCATCGAGCGGCAAAAGCTCCACATTCGCGAAGTAGTTCATGTTTTCGAGACGACGCTCAGTCACCTCAGTTTTTGTTGTATCGAATGGCTGACCCGGCTCCAGCGGAAGTTCACGGCGAATCACGTGATCCTTGGTTTTATCATTACCTTCAATGTTAATCTGGCCAATGCGATAGGACCTTCCCTCGCTGATATTGATCACCACCTTAACCGCACCGTTGCCCGCATCCTCAAGACTAGGAACGACTCGAGCGTCAGCATAACCGCGACTGCCATATTGGTCACCGATCAGCTTGATATCTGACTTCAAAGAAGTGCCGGCGAACTTGTCACCCGCCTTAGTTCGCAGATATGGAACGATGTCATCCTGCATCGAGAGAGCAGATACCCCGTTCACGACGAGGCTCTCTACCATGTAAGTATCACCCTCTTCGATGGTCATGATGACATCGACGTATTTGGCATCGGCGCGCAGCCGGGAAACATTGGTCACTTTGGCGTTGAGGTAACCGTTGTCGCGGTAAAAATCTTCAATCGCACGGACGTCCTGCGCCAGAGTTTCAGCATCCGCTGCGCCAGCCTCGCCAAAGATCGACCTGAGACCCTTTTCTTTCTGAGTCATCTGATCCTTAAGCCGTGCAGAGGCAAAAGCCGTATTTCCCACAAACTCGACATTTCTAATGACACCTTGGATCCCCTCATCGATGGCAAAGACCACCGTTGAGTATCCCTCGGCCGTTGGTGCACCAATACGATAGGACACTGTTGCTTCTGAGAAGCCCTTTCTGCGATAAAGTTTCTGGATGTCCTGTCGGGCAGTCTTCAGCAGCTCTTCATCAATTGGATCGTTGACCTTAAGATCAACTTGGCGCTTCAACTTACTGGTATCGACTACGGTATTCCCGGTGAACTGGGACCCACCATAAACGGCTCGGGTCTGCACGACAAAAACCAACTCAACGCCACCACCAACCTCGTTAGCAAGAACTTTGACATTCTCAACGTCGCCACTCTTGTAGAGATTTTGAACGTCATCATCCACCGCCGAAAGAGAGAGCTTGTCGCCAACTTGAGTCGATATACTGGAAAGGATTCGCGCCTTGGAAACCGTTTGGTAACCGACATACTGGACGTCAACGGATTTCACTGTTTTGCCCTCCTGCGCCTTGGCATTTTCCGAAATGAAAGACGAGAAGATGATGCCGAAGGTCAAAATAGCCATGATTTGACCACGTCGCTTCGTGAAGATACGTCTAAAGAGGTTCATGAGTGTGTTTGTGTTCCGGTAAGGAGGAGAATCTGTTCGGTTCAAGAACGGCTCCGGGAGAAGCCTGTCTAGATAAGGGAATGTGTCTACAGGTCAAGCCGGAATTTGCCCGCCAGAACGCGAACTACCGGCCCGAACCTGAGTAAATAAACGGCCAAATTTGACCATTCGCAATCGTTTATATGAAAAGCCTGTTTCTGCGACTGAAACATATCGACTTTTATAATTATCAAGCTACCTTAAATATTTGTAAATACAAAGTTTTTTAGCCCTCCCCGGGGAATTGCAGTCACTTGCCCTCATATAGCCGTGTCAGATCCACAACAGCCTGATCCCGACGCCTCGCCCGCCGGTGAATTTGAACAAAGTTTGCGACCTCCGGATTTCGATGAATTCTGCGGCCAAGCAAAGGTGAAGGAACGCCTCATCCTAATGGTTGAGGCTGCCAAACAGAGAAAAGATGCTCTCGACCACGTTCTTCTATGTGGCCCTCCTGGTCTTGGTAAGACCACTTTGGCCCACATCCTTTGCCGCACCTTTGGGAGCGAAATTCACATTACGAGCGGCCCTCAAATCGAAAAAGCAGGAGATCTGGCCGGAATTTTAACAACGATCCAACATGGGGATTTTCTCTTCATCGACGAAATCCATCGCCTTCACCCAGCCATCGAGGAGTATCTCTACCCCGCCATGGAAGATTACAAGTTGGACATTATGATCGATCAGGGTCCAAACGCTCGATCTATCGCCCTCAATCTTCCCAAATTCACACTGGTCGGGGCTACGACCAAAGCAGGCATGCTGACCCGCCCCCTGCTCTCCCGCTTTGGAATCACCAATCGACTCGATTATTACTCGCCAGAAGAGTTGGTCACCATCCTGAAACGTTCGGCTTCTTTACTCTCCGTTCCAATCGAAGATAAAGGAGCCCTAGAAATCGGGACTCGCAGCCGTGGCACACCCCGAATCGCTAACGGACTTCTACGCTGGGTTCGAGACTACGCACAAGTTCGCGCTAATAATGTGATTACCAAGCAGGTGGCTCACGATGCCCTCGCCATGCTCGAGATTGACGAAGATGGTCTCGACGAAATGGACATTCGAATCCTGAATGCCGTGATTTACAAATACAACGGTGGCCCCGTCGGACTAAACTCCATTGCTGTCGCTGTCGGCGAAGACGAAGCCACCATAAACGAAGTCTACGAACCGTTTCTCATCCTCAAAGGATTCCTCAAACGCACCCCTAGGGGGCGGGTGGCAATGCCGCTAGCCTACCAGAAGCTTGGGGCAACCCCGCCGGAAAGTCCCACTGGCGATCAGCCCGATCTCCTCTGATTTTGCTATGACCGAGTTCATTCTCCAAATCGAGCAACTCCTGACTGCCTTTAGCGATCCGGAATACCGCTTCTTGCTGCTCGAACCGATGATCTTTTATGGCATTCTCACCGGGGTTTTCATGCTGGGTTTCGGCTATTTCATGAGAGTGAAAAGGCTCCAGATCGCAGCACTGATAGTGATTGGTGTCACAGCACTGACTCACGTGCC
>DCQY01000117.1:0-7598 GCA_002323995.1 Akkermansiaceae bacterium UBA1506
CTTCGTTCGGCGTGTTGGGGCCCGAGTTTTCGGGTTTTGGTTTCGTTGGCCTTTTGGCCGGCATGAGGGGAAACGCGGTCGTTTACAGCTTGCCGCTGTAGTTGCGAAGCGTGGGCAGGTCGCCGGGCTCGTTCAGGATGGGGCTGGCATTGTCGACGAAGGCAGCAGGTCGGGTCTTTGCTGCGATACTGTCGGCGTGCTGGGCCAGCAGGTTCTCCAACTCCCTGACAAGGTCAGGATGATCTTTGGCGACGTTGTTCTTCTCGCCGAGGTCCGTTGAAAGATCGAAGAGCTGAGAATGAATTCCTTTGCCCTTGATGGGTACTTTGACCAGTTTCCAGTCACCACGACGAATGCCCTCGACTTCGTAGTAGTGGACGTCATGAGGGGATTTGGCTCCGGGCGTTCCGAGGAGTAGATCGAGAGCATCTTTACCGTCGATTGTGCGGTCGTCGGGAACCTTTGTTCCCGTCAGTCGCGCGAATGAGGGAAGGATGTCAGTGGTGACGGCAATCGCATCGGTCTGAATGCCGGCGGCGATACTGCCGGGCCACCAAGTGACGGTGGGGACGCGCATATGGCCTTCAAACTTGGGGCCGCCTTTGCCGCCTCGCAGAGGACCCATGCTCATGCCTCCGGCGCCGCCGTTGTCCGAAGTGAAGATCACGAGCGTGTTTTCATCGAGTTTCATTTCACGGATTGTGTCGAGAATGCGGCCCACACTGTCGTCGACTTCTTCGACAGTGGCGCGGTCGACATCACCCTCGGCCCGTTCCATGAAATCGGGACGGGCGTGGCGTGGCTTGTGAACGTGGGAATGGGGAACGTAGCAGAAGAAAGGCTGGTCTTTGTGCTCTCTGATGAACTCAACAGCAGCGTCAGTGATTACTTCGGCGAGAAGGGATTGGTCGGCTGCGTCAGCCACATAGGCGACGGCCTCGTTTTGCAGCATAATGGGGAGTGGCTCATAGGGACCGCGATCGGTCACGGGATTGCCTCTCGCATTACCTGGCCACATGTCGTTGGAGTAGGGGATGCCGAAATAGTGATCGAAACCCTGGGCTAGCGGAAGGAAGGCTTTTTGGTCACCGAGATGCCACTTGCCGAAGATGCCGGTGGTGTAACCCGCTTCCTTGAGCATCTCGGCGATGGTGATCTCGTCTGGGTTGAGTCCTCGATCCTCTCCCGGAAAGGTGACCGTACCGTCCATCCCGATACGATGGGCATAGGTGCCGGTAAGCAGTGCAGCGCGTGAGGGAGTGCAAGCGGTGTTAGCGACGTAGAACTGGCGCAATGTATTGCCCTCTGCCGCCATGCGGTCGAGGTGGGGCGTCTGGTTAACGCTGTTACCAAAGGGACCGATGTCGCCATAGCCCATGTCGTCGATGAAGATAAGGACGATGTTCGGACGCGGAGGGGTCGAAGTTTTTAGTGGCCGGTTTTTAGTGGCTGATTCCTCGGCTTGGGTGGAGAAGAGGAAAACTAGAACGAGTAGGAGATGAGTTAGGATTTTCATCAGATTGCAGACTAAGTAGGGTTTGGTGAGTGAGTTAAAAGATTTGGAGCGCAGTGAATAAAGACGAAGCGAAGTCAGTTGGGTATCTCGGCGGCGAGGCGGTTGCTCTATGAAGTCGACCTGCGCCGCGGTGATATTGCTGGAGCGATCAGATATCCTGACCTTATCTAGTTTTGAAGCAGTGCAAAAAGACTTTCGGAGTGATCTCGAATCGATAAAGGAAGAATTAGAGGCGCACCTAAATTCTTTTACTAAATGGAGTATTACTTCAGGAATCCGGGGACGACACGTTCAGGAAGAGTCTTCAACATCTTGCCCATGCCTTTGTTATGCGCGGTGACGATCGCGATGAGATCGATTTCAGGGAACATGAGAATGAATTGTCCTCCGGCTCCGCGGCCACTGATACAGTCAAAAGTCTGATCTTCGACCGGGGCATCATGTCTCCACCAGAAGAAGCCGTAGGAAGTGCCCTGGGGATTAGTGTGAATTCGCGATGTCGCTAGTTCGACAAATTCGGCGGGCACGATTTGCTCGCCTTTCCACTGTCCGTCATTCATCACAAGCAGACCCCACTTGAGCATGTCGCGGGACCGCATGCTGCTGCCGGCGGCTGATTTGGGCAGGCCACTGATATCTTCCTGCCACGCGAAGTTTCGAATGCCCATTTTGCCGAGCAGTTCTTTCTCGAGAAACTTCCATGACGTGCCGGGAGTGGTTACTTCAACCACTTGCATGGTCATGGACGGATCAGAACCCTGGTATTTGTAATCGCGTGGAGAAGGGGGAATGGGCTGGCTGTGAGTGAGGTAAGTCTGGACCTGTCCCTGGTCTCTAAGCATCTCGGGAGTTTTCATCAGCCCGGCGGCTTTCAGTTTGCTGATGCGAATGCCGGAGTGCATGTTCATAGCTTCAGCGAGAGTGATCTGGTCTGCTCCTTCAACCAGTTGGTTGCGATCTATTTCTTTCAGGAAATCCACAACCGGTTTCTCGAGATCCTCCATGGTGAGGTGTCCTAGTTGAATGGCGCGTCCTACCGCCATGGCGGTGTAGGACTTCGTGATGGACATTTGATAGTGCGGATAGTTCACCCGACCCCTGCGATAGTAGGATTCGAAGATCAGTTTGCCGTCTTTGCAGAGGAGTAGGCTGTCCACCTCGCCGTGGTCACCTGCAGCGATTTCTTCGGCAAAGGCAAGAACGGCATTTTTATTGCCTCCGTCGGCACCCAGAGTGCCGACCGGTATGTCGTCATTCCGGTCACCGGGAGAAGGATTAAGAAAAGGTTTTTTAAGATAGGGGAGGTCTTTCTCGAGTTGAAACGAAACATCCTCAGAGTTGAGATCGGTGATTTCAGGCGCAAGCCCGGTAACTGGCACCTCCTCAGCCGCAGCTACCGATATTGAGGCGATAACGAGAGAGATGAAATTCGAGTGGAGAAAAGAAGGTAGGCTCATTGTCGCTGCGTAACTTTGGCGGGGTGACTATGTATCAAGCGATCATTTTCGACCGGTTACTTCTTCCCTTAACACGTAAAGTTTTTTCTTTCAGGCTGAAAATGAAATCAGAGGCGTCTCGTCGCTTGTAGCAGTCCTGTATCCCACAAGCGAAATATAGGCACTTCCGAGAAAGTAATGCTCAGTTGGAAAACGTCTAAGCGGGACAAAGATTCAAAAGACATCCAAACATTTTTGCGAATGGGCTGGCCTCCCTACGTTGATGTAGCGATAGTCAAACCAGTCCGAAACCCTGCTGGTCTTTGCGTCATGTTATGAATAATTTTCGTTTGCTTCTTGCTGTATTTCTAGTCCTTGGCTGCCTCATTGAGGTTGAGGGAGAGCCCGAAACGGTTCGGGAGTGGAAAGAAGCCCTCGTAGAGAAGACGGCCTATGAAATTCGACAGGGCAAAAATGGTTATGTAGTTTCGGTAGATTTTGAGCGTCCCCGGCCAGCAAAAACTTCCGCTGAGTTAGAGCAAGTTAATCCGGGACTTTTCACCCTCTTGCCCGGATTGGAGGGAATGGTTGATGGCGGTGAGATTTCCGAGTGTTACGACATACTCTACGACCGAAAAGTCCGTCAGTTGAAAGGGGGATACTTTCCTACGGATCACAATTTCCTCGATTGTGAAACGGTCATGGATCTGGTTCACGCAGAGTCGGGAAGAAGAGTCTTTCTCCTTCAGGCTGATATGGATGTGGTGACGGACGGCGTTGACGCTGCGCGGGCGGCTAAGGTGGAGGACTACGATTTTGCACGGGGATCTAATTCGTTTCTACCGATCACGAAATATGGATGGTATCAGGGTAGCGCTCCTCCCAATCCGTTCATCGAATATTACCCCAGAGCCCTCAAGGAGCTGGAGGAAGTTCGCGCTGACTTGTTGGAGCGAGCTGAAGCCGACAAAGGTGCGATCTGGCGACGCATGTTGGAGACTTGCGACGAGCAGATTCGAATTGTAAAAGCCAGGGGTAAGGGATCCAGCATTCAGACCTGGATGAAAAGCAGTCGCTACCTCATGGCAACAGAGGATCCTTTTGTTGTCTTGCCGATGAGTTGGTTCAAGTTAGCAACAACGCCGGGAACGGGGGATCTCTGCGCGGTAATTTGCGGCGGTAAGGTCTATCCAGCTATTCTGGGAGATTCAGGACCTGAAACCAAGGTTGGCGAAGCCTCCCTCAAGTTGGCTCAGCAATTGAATTCTAGAGCATCAGGAACCACCCGGGCGGTAAGCGGTGTTGGGGTGACTTACCTCTTTTTCCCGGGAACTAAACTCAGTAGTGGTAATCTCGACTACGCGGAGTGGCGCGAGCGAACGATCGAGCTCCTCGGTGAGATTGGCGGGGTTTCTTCGGAGGACGCGGTGCACGCGTGGTGACGTAGCCGACATGGCTTACTCAACGAGGTGATTCGGAAAGTCGATCACCTTCTCACAGGCGACCTGCTCCATGACTTGCTGCAACTGTCGCTTCAGCATAGTGAGGGTGTGGTGGCCACCGTATTGGCCGAGCGCTCCGACGCCATACATGGGAGTGCGTCCCAGAAAAGTAAATTCAGCGCCGGTGGCAAGGGTGGCGGCAATGTCAGGACCAGTGCGAATGCCGCTGTCCATCATGAGGGTGGTCTTGCCTTTGAATTCTCTCACCAGCTCTGCGAGGGGCTTGATGGTGGACTGACCGGCGTCGAGTTGACGCCCTCCGTGGTTGGAAACGATCATGCCATCGACGCCGAGCCTGAGGGCGCGTTCGGCATCTTCGCAATTAACGATACCTTTTACGACGAGCTTACCCTTCCATTTGTCGCGCAGCGGCTTGATGCGTTCCTCGGTTAAGCGCCCGGAGAATGTCTTATTCATGAAGAGGCCGAGGTGCTTCATACTGAGACCATTGGGGATATAGGGCTTCATTGTCTTGAACTCAGGAGCCCCCGCAGCGAGTTGACTGAAAGACCATCTCGGATGCGTCATCATCTGGAAGATGTTGCGCGCATTCATCCGTGGCGGGATGGAAAGGCCGTTGCGAATTTCCTTGGGGCGGTAGGCGAAGGTGGGGGTGTCTGCGAGAATGACCAGCACCTCACAGCCGGCGGCTTCGGCGCGCTCGAGCAGTTTGTCGCGCAGGTCGTCTTCAGCCGGATGGTAGAGTTGAAACCAGAATTTGCCCTCGGTAATTTCGGAAATGGTTTCGATACTGGCGGTGCCAACTGTGCTGAGAATGAAAGGCACGTTGTGAGCCCGTGCTGCGTGAGCAAGAAACTCACAAGCCCTAGGCCACATTAATCCCTGAAGCCCGACTGGAGCGATACCGAAGGGCGAGTCCCAAGTTTGGCCGAGAAGTTCCGTGGTTTGGTCAGCGCCGGGATAATCGCGGAGGTAGTATGGCTTGAGTTGGATCTCCCGAATGTCAGAGGTGTTGCGCTTAATGTTGACGTTGGAGAAACACCCGTTGTCGAGATAATCAAAAGCGAAAGCAGGCATACGACTCCGCGCTCTATCTCGAAGAGCTTCAACTGAGGGAAACCGGGAATCGAAATGATCTTCCATGAACGGGAGGAGCTTAAGGAAGGTAGCTTGGAATTGAAATACGTATTTTGTATATGATTACGCCGACATCGAGTGCGTCAGGACCTTAGTAATGGGCGAAGAAAGCGACCACATGAGTCGGGGTTACTCACCTTCGTTGGTGGGCAGCGGAGGTGTTGGCTGAGCGAATGTTTCTCAGAATGACGACGGATACCTGGTCGTCTTTGTTTTTGGCTGTTGGCGCCTTCAAGTCTTGACGCGAATGGATTTTCGATTTCGACTGAGTGAATGCTTCTCAGGGTTATCGCCATTCTCTTTCTGACTTCCTCTTTTGCGTCAGGGCAGGGAGCCCAGGGAGTGCTTCGAAAAAGCGAAGCGCTTAAACTGACGGAGTCGCAGCAGCAGCAGATCCGGGCGGTTCTCAGCAAGACCGCTAAGAAATACAATGAACTGCGGTCTCAAGGGAAGGGGGACCCGGGGTTGAACAGGAAACTGAATGCCCTGCGTGAGGGAGCGGAAAAAGAGGCACTGAAGTTTCTGACTGAGGAGCAGCGAACAACGTGGGATCAATTGAATCCTGGTATTCTTCCGGCTCCGGTCGAAAACGGGGCAAAGACTTCGCCTCCTCGCGACGGTTCTCTTATCATTCCGACCATTGACGAACTAAAAAGACCTCCCTCGCCCGGAGCCTTTGGGCCTAGCACAACGCTTGCCAGAACAGTGCCGCATCAAGTGTCGTCGACGGGATACCTCATCCTGACTGATCACACGGACCAAACCGCGGTCACTGCATTGGAGCAACTGGCTGAAGCCAGAGGTGGAGAATTGATGGCGTTGAAGTCTCTGGGAACACTTTACAAAAACGCTCGAAAAGTTGAATTGCTTCAAGATGCCATTCGCGAGGTGAACCCTCGCTTTGTGGCAATCGCCCCGATGATGGAAAGCTATCGGGAGAACATGCACTTATGCCTTTTGAGGATCTTATCCGGCCTCGATAAGGATCCGGAACTGGATGTCTTCCCCGGATACCTCATCGCTAGCAGCCCCGCGCAACTTGCTGAACTAATTGAGCAAACGATTCAGTTCCGTCCTCGTGAAGTTGAAGAGATCCGACCGGTTTCCATGGGCGCGATCGAGGACAGCGATGCGAGGCGCTATCGGAGCTATCAAAAGGCGAAAGTGATGCAGAAGATGTTTGCTGAAGAGGGTAAACAGTCTCCCGCCATCATCGTGACGACGAAGAAGTCGCATATGGAGCGGGGTGACTATCCTGAGTTGCCGGCTGGAGAGGGGAATATCGTGATGTCACCGACTTCTCAGCGACATACCTTCGAGAGCCTTTCGCTTCCTGCCGAGTTGGCAATCGATGAGAGTAATATGCTTTTCATGTTCGGGCACGGAACGACGAATCGCATTTGCGGAATCCATATTGATGCCTTTGCTAAGATCGACTTCGGCGGCGGAATCATTTTTTGCGGCTCCTGCATGTCGGCTGCTCCCTACGACGCTGATCGTGTCGACTTGACCTCCAAGCGCGATGACAAAAGATTCGCCTTTCATGCGATGGATAACGGCGCTGTGGCGATGCTCGGGCACATGGGGCTTTGTGGTGGATTTCCAAAGGTGTTCCCCATGGCTGAGCAAGTGCTAGCAGGAACCTCGACCGGAGAGGCTTATCAGCAGTTGATGAATTCGATCATAGGGGATAAGGCCATACCTGACTACTACCGGGGGCATGATGGTCCGAAAGGTCCGGCGAACGCTTACCTTTATGTCTTGCTGGGAGATCCGTCTTTGATTCCGGTAAAGAAGTAAATCGATTGTCATGCACAAACCACACTTCGAAGAACTAGACTTTCGTGAGACGGAACTTGGGGATCTTATCCTTCGCCGTCGCACGCTTCTGTCATTGGGGAATGAAGAGATCCACGAGGTCATCCTTGGAGATGGTTACCTGATGTCGAGTTTGTTCACGGTGGTAGAGCAGGAATTGTCTAACTTAGGATTGTCGGCAGCGCTAGAGTCAACCGGGAGCCCGAATTTGGAGATAGTCGTGGGAGG